>CAUUIH010000047.1:0-10099 GCA_963545165.1 uncultured Veillonella sp. | reverse complement strand
TAGTTTTCATAATACCTCCTATATAGAGTAGTAATTCATCATACTGAATCACTGGGACTTTCAACATGCTTTCATTATAGCCTAATAGAGTGAAAAAATATAGTTGCTATAAAAGAAGTCTAAAACAATGTATAATATAAGTACTCCTATTATTAAATTATATCTGTGAAAGTTTGTGATAGGTTATTTTTGATAGGTGTAGAATTAATAGAAATATAATTTTGTAAACACTCTTTATGAACCTAAGTATACACATAAGGATAGATATAAAATAGCGATATCTCGCATAGGAATACATCAATTACATAACTTATGGTGATGCAGGTACATACATTAGGAGTACATGTTGTAAAGGAGGACGTATGAAAAAGTCGTGGTTAATTGGTTTAGGAATTGTAGGAGTTATTATAATTTGGATATTCAGTTCCTATAATGGATTGGTACAAACAGAAGAACAGGTAAACGGTCAATGGGCGCAAGTGCAAACGCAATTGCAACGCCGCTCCGATTTAATTCCGAACTTGGTGAATACTGTGAAAGGCTATGCTACGCACGAAAAAGAAACCATACAAGCGGTGGCAGATGCAAGAGCTAAATTAGGTGGGGCTAAGACCGTAGAAGAAACAGCGAAAGCCAATCAAGAGTTGAGTAGTGCTTTAAGTCGTTTGCTAGTAGTCGTAGAAAACTATCCTAATTTAAAAGCAGATGCAAATTTCAGAGCTTTACAAGATGAATTAGCGGGCACTGAAAATCGTATTGCAGTGGCACGTAAAGATTATAATGGTAGTGTACAGGCCTACAACATGAAGATTCGTACCTTACCTACCTCTTTGATTGCTAGTCCTATGGGCTTTCAAGTAAAACCATATTTTGAAGCTGATCAAGGAGCGCAAAGTGCACCTAAAGTGCAGTTTTAATTTTGTTATGGGATAGTATAGAATAGAAAAATTCTACACTAGGAATGTTACGATGAATGTAGTTATTTAATAGCCATATATGTCTATGATCTAAGCGCCTATTGATGCTAGGATACTATTTAACAATCTAGGAAAGGGGGCAGGATAATGAAAAAATATGCATGGTCTGCATGTATCAGCTGTGTAGTGGTTACCATATGGATGTGCCTGGCGAGCCTATCTGTATTTGCCTTAGATGTGCCGAACCCACCAAAGAATGGGTACATCTTAGATCAAACACAAACTTTGTCAAAAGAAGAGATACATAAGATGAACCGCATGGGTATGGAGTTGCAACAAAAAACAAAAGCCCAAATCGCTGTTCTTGTTGTTCCTACCTTAGATGGTGAAGATGTAGGGGATTATGCAAATAAGGTGTTTCGTACTTGGGGCATAGGTCAAAAAGATAGAAATAATGGTATTCTGTTTCTAATAGCCATTAAGGATAAACAAATGCGTATCGAAGTTGGATATGGTCTGGAAGGCGCAATTAATGATGCGAAGGCAGGTCAAATTTTAGATGACTATGCCATACCGCATTTTAAACAAGGACAAATAGGCAAAGGAGTATTGAATACCTATGCTACCTTAGTAGGGGAAACAGCGAAAGAATACCAAGTGACTATTGACGGTAGCCAAACCTATGAAAAGCAGAAAGGAGTGGAGTTAACTCCTTTTGAAATGTTACTGATAGGAGGAGGCATTCTCTTGCTTTTCATATTAGATTTCACTGTATTTGGTGGTGCTATTACGCAATCCTTGTTGTGGATGCTAGCATCAGGGCGAGGCGGTAGTGGTTCTGGTCGTTCTGGTGGCGGATTCGGTGGATTTGGTGGAGGTTCCTCTGGAGGTGGCGGCGCTAGTCGACGTTGGTGATGGACATGCATTTGTCGATGATGATATGAATGCATTTGTCGATAGTGATGGATAGGTATACGTCGATGGTATCTAACATGTGTACTATTGAAGGCTATGCATAGTTTGCAAAGAGGTATACAAAAATAACATAGAAAATGATTGAGAATATATTGAAAGTTTTCGATTGTGGTGGTATACTGTTAACAGATGAAGTATCTGAGACAAATCTTTTAGTACGAAAGGTGGTGCACATAATGGATAAAAAATACGTTTGCGTAGTATGCGGTTGGGTTTACGACGAAGCAGTTGAAGGCGTTAAATTCGAAGATCAACCAGCTGATTACCTTTGCCCAGTTTGTGGGGTTGGTAAAGACCAATTCGAAGAAATGTAATTAATTTTTCGATAAATTAATCCACATACATAAGGGCTCTCCAATAGGAGAGCTCTTTTTAACATGAGTGTCAACTTCTACGTCTTGTATGAGTTTTATGAAAACTTAACAACATATAGGGGCTAGTATTTGACAAAGATAGTATAGGTAGCTATAATAGTATAGTCGAGGTAAAATTATGAAACTGCAAGTAGAGCAAGCAAAAGAACAGATTGGACGAGTAGTCCCTTTTCTATGTACGACATCAGGTGAAGATCTTGGTGACGTATCTGCTTTTCCTTGGAGCCGTCATGATATAACCATTAGTGGTGAGCTTCGTTATGATGGTCAACATTATGTGGTGAATGGTACCATAACAACAAATGGACAATATGAGTGCTCAAGATGCTTAACCGATACTAATTATACCCATACTGTTCCATTTGAAGAGACTTTTGGTGTTACACATTCCAACAATGGAGACGATGATATTATTTCTTTCGATGGGGAAGAAATTGATCTAACGGAGACCATTCGGGAAACATTAATCATCAATGAGCCCTCTCAAGTGTTATGTCAGGATGATTGCAAAGGATTGTGTGTTCAGTGTGGAGCAGATCAAAATGTTTCACCATGCTCTTGTGAATCCTTTGTGGTAGATCCTCGATTAGCAGTGCTAAGAACATTGCTGAAGGAAGAAAATGATGATTAATACCTAGTGATTATGTTAAGGAGGTGCAGATAATGGCAGTACCAAAGCGTAGACTTTCCAAATGCCGTCGCGATCGTCGTCGTGCTAACTGGAAATTAGAAGTACCTGGTTATGTAGCTTGTCCACAATGTCACGAACCAATGATGCCGCATCGCGTTTGCCCAACATGTGGTTCTTACAAAGGAGAACAAGTAGTTTCTAAAAATGCGTAATAGAAACGAATGAGAAGGCCTTGTAAACTATCGTTTACGAGGTCTTTTTTGTATGCATTTTATGACTAATTATGGTATAATATAGGAACATTAATATATAACTCAAGTGATGATTATACGAGGTGACATTATGTTAAGAGATACAATTTTAGTAACAGGACATAAGAGTCCAGATACTGACTCTATTTGTTCTGCTATTTCCTATGCAAACTTAAAAAATCAAATGGGATTCCCGGCGCAACCAATTTGTGCGGGTCAAGCTAACAAAGAAACATCTTTTGCCTTAAACTATTTTGGATTTGAGCATCCTGAAATCGTAACGTCTTTTGCAGTCACAGTAGAAGATGTACTAGAAACGATTCCAGGTGTCGATGCAAAAGCATCTTTACAAGATGTATTAGCATGGCGTAAAAAATATGAAATGAATCGCATCCCAGTTGTGGAGAATGGTAACTCCTACGTGGGTACTATTACAGCGCAACGTTTGATTGATGCTTTAGAATCTGCCATGGGTGGTAATTCCGGTGTAACAGCTGGTGAAATCTGTACAAAAACTTCTTGTCAATTGATTAGCAAAGAAACTAAATTACGTGACTTCAAAGCGAATTCCCACATCGGTGGATATCCAGTAGTAGACGATGGTACATACTTCGGTATCATTCGTTCTAATGTGGAAGCACCAAAACATAAAACAAAAGTAGTGTTAGTAGACCACAATGAAAAAGTGCAAATTATCGATGATATTGAAGAAGCAGAATTAATCGAAAATATTGATCACCATCGTATTGGTGGTTTAGTAACAGATAACCCTATTTTCATTCATTATGAAACTGTAGGATGTACTTGTACAATTCTTGCTAACTTATACTGGCAATATGGACAAGAGATTCCTAAAAGTATCGCTGGTTTGATGTTGTCTGCGATCATTTCCGATACAGTATTATTCCGTTCTCCTACTTGCACAGAGAAAGATAAAGAAACAGCCAAAAAATTAGCTAATATCGCTGGTGTGAATTTAGAAGAATATGGTATGGAATTGTTGAAAGCTGGCTCTGATGTGTCCGATTATTCTGACGAAAAAATTGTTCGTACAGACTTAAAAGAGTTTGAAGCTAATGGCAAAATTATCAGTATTGGACAAATCCAAGTGATGGATACAACAGATATTTTGGGTCGCAAAGGGTGCTTGTTAAAAGCTATGGAAGAATTGCGTAGTGCTAACAACTATAGCGCATCTTATTTGATGATTACAAATATCTTAACAGAAGCAACAAACTTAATCTTTGTTGGCGATGCGAATGATGTGGTAGCAGCTGCATTTAGTGCACAACCTGTGGACAATGAAGTATACTTAGAACATACATTATCCCGTAAAAAACAAGTAGTGCCTCCAATCGTGGGTGCTATGAAAGGCTAATTTATCATAGGGGGTGCGTTGTAGTGAAAGACTCAGCGCACCCTTGTTATATGCAAGAGAGGTATTATGATATTTGACGGTTTAAATAAAGAGCAACAAGAGGCAGTATACGCAACGGAAGGGCCTCTTCTTATATTGGCTGGTGCTGGATCAGGTAAAACACGAGTGTTAACATATCGTATCGCCTATTTGTTGACACAAGGGGTAAGCCCCTATGAAATTTTGGCTATTACTTTTACCAATAAAGCGGCTAAAGAAATGAAAGAACGTGTGGAAACCTTGGTGGGTGATACGGCGCATCGTATATGGCTTAGCACATTCCATTCTTTTTGTGCAAAGTTTTTGCGATTTGAGCTAGATTCCTTTATGGGATATAGTAAAAACTTTTCAATCTACGATTCTAGTGACTCTCAGGCCGTTATCAAACAGGCGATTAAAGCTTTAAATTTGGATGATAAATATTATCCTGTAGGGGCTATGCAAGCGCAGATTAGTGATGCTAAAAATAGAATGAAATTAGCGAAAGATTTCCGCAGTGAAGCTCGCGACTTTTATACACAACAAGTGTCTAAGGTATACGATTATTATGAAGCAGAATTACGTAAAAATAACGCCTTAGATTTTGATGATTTATTGCTAGTAGCCGTTAAATTGTTGCAAGAAAATCCAACGGTATTAGATAAGTATAGTCATCGATTCCGATACATTATGATTGATGAATATCAAGATACAAACCATGCACAATATACCTTGGCATCGCTGTTGGCGTCAAAATGGAATAATTTATGCGTCGTAGGAGACGTGGACCAAAGTATCTATGCTTGGCGTGGTGCTGATATTCAAAATATTTTAGATTTTGAAAAAGACTATCCTAGGGCAAAACTTATTAAATTAGAGCAAAACTATCGATCTACAAAAACGATTCTAGAAGCTGCTAATGCGGTGATTGATTATAATGAAGGTCGTCCTGAAAAAGTCTTGTGGACTGATAAAGATGAAGGTGCAAAAATCCGCCATTTTGAAGCGCAGTCGGAGCAAGAAGAAGGGGCTTTCATAGGGGATACGATAAAAAAACAAAGAGAAATCCATAATCGAAGTTACGGAGATATGGCTGTTTTATATCGTACAAATGCACAATCTCGTGTGCTCGAAGAATCTATGATTAAACGTGGTATTCCTTACACCATGGTAGGGGGTACAAAGTTCTATGATCGTAAAGAAATCAAAGATATTTTGGCGTACTTACGTATTTTAATCAATCCATTTGACGATATTTGTTTACAACGTATTATTAATGTGCCAAAAAGAAGCATTGGTATAACTACAGTAGGTAAATTACAAGACTTTGCCAGAGAATCCAATATTTCTTTGTTTTTAGCATTAAGCCAGGTGGAACAAATTCCTACCATAAAAGGAAAAACGAGAGATAAATTAGTCGATTTTACGGGATTGATTTTTACTTTGGTGAACGAGGCTACAGAACTTTCAGTACAAGGCATTATAGAAGCTGTATTAGATCGCACTGGTTATGTAGTGGAACTAGAGAATAGTACAGACCCACAAGATCAAGCTCGGTTGGAAAATATTGGTGAGTTAGTGTCTGTAGCGAAAGAGTTTATGGATACCAATCCAGAAGGAACCTTGCAAGATTTCTTAGAGCAAGTAGCCTTGGTGAATGATGTAGATTCCTTTGAACAAGAAGAATCGAAAGTAACGTTAATGACCTTGCATGCCGCGAAAGGTCTTGAGTTCCCAGTGGTATTCTTAGCTGGCTTAGAAGAAGGATTATTCCCACATAGCCGTACATTAATGAATCCAGAAGAAGTGGAAGAAGAACGTCGTATAGCTTACGTAGGTATTACTAGGGCTGAAGAAGAGTTGTATGTATCGAATGCCACAACACGGACTGTGTTTGGTAAAACTACAGGGTATTTACCATCTCGTTTCTTGAAAGAAATCCCTAGTGAACTAATAGAAGAAGTACGACCAAAACGGACTGTTAAAGAGGAATTACAACGAAATGTACCATTCCAACAATCTGTAGCGAATCGACCTGTTACAAAACCTATCATTCGGAATCCACAAGTAGTAGATTGGGCTGTAGGAGATACTGCCATCCATGCTAAATGGGGAGAAGGAACCGTAGTGGATGTGGTTGGTGAAGGGGCTAATGTAAAATTAAAGATTGAGTTCCCTACACAGGGATTACGACAAATTATGGCTAAGTTCGCTCCTATACGAAAAAAATAAGGAAAGTAATATATGAGTATTCAAGAAGAAATTCAACAATTACAAAAAGAATTGGCGCATCATGCGTATTTATATTATGTAAAAGATGCGCCAGTGATTTCAGACTATGACTATGATGTGCTCTATCGCAAGCTAGTGGACTTAGAAACAGCACATCCAGAATATATTGTACCTACCTCTCCTACACAACGTGTAGGTGCCAAGGTGGAAGGTAGCTTTGAAAAGGTAGTACATGGACAACGCATGCTGAGCTTAAGTAATGTATTTAATGATGCAGAAGTAGAACAATTTGGTTTGCGCTGTGAAAAAGAGCTCGGTCATGCTCCGCAATATGTAGTGGAATTGAAGATTGACGGATTAGCGGTTAACTTACATTATGAAAATGGTATCTTTGTACGAGCTGTCACACGTGGGGACGGTCGTGTAGGGGAAGATGTAACAGCTAATGTGAAAACGATTCAGTCCATACCATTAGTGATTGAAAATGCGCCTCCTTTTATTGAAATACGTGGAGAAGCCTATATGCCGCATAAAGAGTTCAAGCGTATCAATGAAGAACGAGAAGAAGCTGGCTTGCAAACATTTGTCAATCCCCGCAATGCGGCAGCAGGATCCTTACGTCAACAAGACCCAGCTATTACGGCAAGTCGAAATTTAGACTTTTTTGCCTATGCCATAGGGTCTTCAGAAGGTTCGGCTATCCATACACAACATGATTTATTGCAACAGTTAGAAAGCTTTAAATTTCATGTAAATCCTCATTATAAATTATGTCATTCCATTGCAGAAGTTGTGGACCATATACAGTATTGGGACACAGAACGACATAATTTGCCATATGATACAGATGGAATGGTCATTAAAGTGGATGACTTTGAAGATCAAGAAACATTAGGAACTACAGCAAAGGATCCGAAATGGGCGACGGCTTTCAAGTACCCACCAGAAGAAGTGGAAACAATTGTTAAAGATATTACTATCAATGTAGGGCGAACAGGAGTTTTGACACCGACTGCAGAATTAGAATCTGTGTTTGTATCGGGTACGAATGTATCACGGGCCACATTACATAATGAGGACTTCATCAAAGAAAAAGATATTCGTATTGGTGATACCGTTCGTATTCATAAGGCAGCGGAAATCATTCCAGAAGTGATTTCTGTGGTATTAGACAAACGCCAAGCTGATTCGGTACCCTATGAAATGCCTAGCATTTGCCCGGTATGTCAGTCTTCTACGGTGCGCCGTGAAGGAGAAGTGGCCATCTATTGCAGTAATGAACATTGCCCTGCTGTAGAGAAGGAAGGTATTATTCACTTTGCCTCCCGTGACGCTATGAACATTGATGGGTTAGGGCCAAGTATTGTCGAGGCATTGGTAACGAATCACCGTATTGAAACTGTGGTCGATCTTTACCATTTACAAGAGGAAGATATTACTTCCTTGGATCGGATGGGTAAAAAATCGGCTCAAAATCTGCTAAAAGCCATCGAAGATTCTAAAGGGCGAGGTCTAGGTCGTGTGTTATTCGGCTTAGGGATTCGTCTCATCGGCGCAAAAGCAGGACAGACTATTGCAAAATACTTTACTTCTATCGATAGCTTGATGAATGCCACAATGGATGAATTGACTAATATTGATGAAATTGGCCCTACTATGGCGAAAAGCTTAGTAGAATATTTCGGGGATGAACGAAATCGTCAATTAGTGGAAGGTTTGAGAAATGCTGGTGTACGATTAGAAGAGGAAGTGCAAGAAGCTGCTGGTAATGAACTTGAAGGACAGATTATCGTATTGACTGGTAAGCTTTCTGCTATGGGTCGTACAGAGGCAGGGGCGATTCTAGAAGCTCATGGAGCAAAGGTAACAGGTTCTGTTAGCAAAAAAACAACTTTGGTCATTGCCGGTGAAGATGCTGGTAGCAAATTGACGAAGGCGGAGCAATTAGGTATCCCTGTTATAGATGAGCAAGGATTATTGGATTTAATCAAGGATTTCTAGGCCTATCTATTGATAATGAGGTAGTGTTTCCTCTATAATAAAAAGATAAGCTTAGAAAGGTCATATATATGGAACATAGAACATTATTAGAATACTTTCAAGAGCATACAAGCGCACATCCTTTTGAAGTACTACATCATGTAACACTTAAGAATGTGTCACCTGGACATGTGGAACTAGACTTTCACAGTGAAGAGCACTTGCACAGTAATCCGAGAGGTGATGTGTATGGTGGAGTACATTTGAGTTTATCAGATTATCTCATGGGATTGGCTTGTATTACACTAGGGAAGCAAGTGACAACGGCGCAAATCAATGGCAATTTTGTGAAATCATTGCCGAAAAATGCAAGAATCCGAGGCGTGTCCAATGTGGAACATAAAGGTCAAAGCACGATGGTTACATCTTGTCGTTTGTATAATGATATGGGAGAACTTGTCTACATGGGAAGTGGAACTTTTATGGTTCTTGACGATTTGGTATTACCAGAATTACCATGGTCGTTGTTAGATGAAGAATAGTTGGAGGATAGGAATCAATGAAAGAACAATTGCAAGCATTGCAAGAGAAAGCAATCGCCCAAATTCAAGGGGCTGCGAACTTGCAGGAATTACAAGATATTCGTGTTACCTATTTAGGTAAAAAGGGGGAAGTTACATCCTTATTAAAAGGATTGGGTAAATTATCTCCAGAAGAACGTCCTGCTATGGGGGCCTTGGTCAATACAGTTCGTGTCGCTTTGGAAGAAGCCTTAGACAAAGTACAACAACAAATGGAATCTGCTGTATTAGCGGCTAAATTAGAACAAGAGACAATCGACATTACATTACCAGGTCGTCCTGTTCGTAAAGGTCATTTACATCCATTGACACAAATTAACGAAGAAATTGAACAATTCTTTGTGTCTATGGGCTATGCTGTAGAAGAAGGTCCGGAGATTGAGTCGGATTATTTTAACTTTGAATGCTTGAACTTAGCGGCAGATCACCCAGCTCGTGATATGCAAGATTCTTTCTATATTACAGATTCCGTATTACTTCGTACTCATACATCTCCGGTGCAAGCTAGAACATTGCAAGGTAGCAAAAAAAATGCTCCTATCCGCATGATTGCACCAGGTAAAGTATACCGTTGGGACTATGATGCGACGCATTCACCTGTATTCCATCAAGTAGAAGGCCTTGTCATCGACAAACATATCACGTTCTCTGATTTGAAAGGCACATTGGAATTGTTCTTGAAAAAAATGTTTGGTGAAGATACAGCTGTACGTTTCCGTACAAGTTTCTTCCCTTTCACAGAACCAAGCGCGGAAGTAGACA
>CAUUIH010000046.1:0-10185 GCA_963545165.1 uncultured Veillonella sp. | reverse complement strand
GTGTGAATCGGGGAGTTCCTGGCGTAAGATTTTGAAGCCCAAAGGGCGCACAAAATCCACAGCCAGGAACAGGAAGTTGCCAGTGGTAGAGTTATATTTGCAAGCGGTTTCCAGCCAGATTAGAAAACTAATATCTATGGTATAAATGAATAGGCCTGGGATCCCCAGTGAACCACTTTTAAAGGAGCGTAGCGACGAATAAAAGTGTGTGAATCGGGGAGTTCCTAGCGTAAGATTTTGAAGCCCGAAAAGGGCGCACAAAATCCACAGCCAGGAACTGGAAGTTGCTGATTAAGAAATTAAAGAGACACCACAAGGTGTCTTTTTTATTTCAAAATATAACACATACAAATAACAATTCTCATTTCCAAAATTGTATATTTATGTATATAGTTTTATCCTATAGTATTCTATAGTTTATATCCAATTGACTACATAGGAATAAGAATATACAATAGTAAACGTTACTACAGTTCTATTTTGAATGAATAACTAGATAGAACGTATACAAAAATTGCAACAAATATTGCAATATATATATTGTAATTATGAAATAAAAATCTATATTTATAAAATTAGATATACAAATTATCAATATATTAATTTTTATAGATGAATCATCAATATATAAAGTCGGAGATATATCGCATTATATACTATGAAGAAGTACATCATGATCAACCAGTATCATAGATACATCATATAACAGTAAGGGGGCATAAAACATGTACCAACACGTAACAGATTTAATTGGCTCTACGCCTTTGGTGGCGTTGGATGCTTTTACAAAACTACATCAACTGAATGGTCGTTTGTTAGGAAAACTAGAATACTTTAATCCTTTGGGAAGTGTGAAGGATCGTGTTGCTTACGGAATGATTAGACAAGGGATTGATTCTGGTGTGATACAAAAAGATACGGTATTGATTGAACCTACTAGTGGTAATACAGGGATTGGACTTGCGTTTGTGGCCGCACAAATGGGTCTTAAATTAATTCTTGTCATGCCCGATACGATGAGCGTAGAGCGACAACGTATTGTAAGAGCATTAGGTGCATTGGTTGTACTTTCACCGGGCATAGAAGGGATGAAAGGCAGTATTCGTGTGGCTGAGGAATTGCAACAGATTCATGGCAATGCATTTATACTACAACAATTTACAAATCCAGCGAATCCGCAAACACATTATGAAACAACAGGACCTGAGATTTGGAAGGATACGAATGGTGAGGTAGATGTGTTCATTTCCTCTATTGGAACAGGAGGAACGGTAACGGGTGTGGGACGCTATTTGAAAGAGCAAAACCCAAATGTAGAAATTATAGGAGTAGAACCAACTACGTCTGCTGTACTATCTGGTAAGGAGGCAGGCCCTCATGGTATCCAAGGTATTGGAGCTGGATTTATTCCAGATGTATTAGATACTAAGTTATTAGACAAGATTGTAACGGTCTCTACAGAGGATGCCTACACATGTACCCGAACAATTGCTAAAACAGAAGGGTTGCTGTTGGGTATTTCATCGGGGTCTGCTTTACAAGCGGCCATACAAATTGGTCAGGACTCAGCATATAAGGATAAAAATATTGTTATCCTATTACCAGATGGTGGGGAGCGCTATTTATCAACCGGTATTTTTGATGCTTAATATGTATTAGACTACGGCTTTCATGCTTTTATGAATAGAATCGAGAAATATTATGTGGTAACGAAATGTATCGTAGTCCTTTTTCTAGCTTACAGCATTCTACATATGGAGCTAGTAGATTTGTATACAGTGTAGGAATAGAGCCAGTATTTTTTAGAAGACCATATAGAAACAAGAGGGTATGCCTTAGAAATGGCGATGGAGGATATATGAAACGAAAACGATATAGAAACTGGCTCATCGCCATGATAGGGATTACTTGCATAGGAGCTTTCACAGGGTGTATGAAAGAACCCAAAATAGTAGGTAATGAGGTGCACATTACGAATGTATCTTATGATAGTACTCGCGAGTTTTATGAAGATTACAATCGCCTATTCCATGAGCATTATAAATCGCTAACGGGAAAGGATGTGCAGGTTACGCAATCTCATGGTGGATCTAGTGCGCAGGCCCGTTCCATTATTGAAGGCAATGACGCCGATATTGTATCCTTAGGGTCTTCGCAAGATATAGAAATGCTGAATCGTGTACACTTGCTTGATGCGAACTGGGAGACTATGTTTCCCAATCATTCGGCTCCTTATACGTCAACGATCGTGTTCTTGGTGCGTAGAGATAACCCAAAACATATACGAGATTGGTCAGACTTAGAACGGCCGGAAATTTCTATTGTAGCTCCAGATCCGAAAAGTTCTAGTGCAGCTTGTTGGATATTCATGGCGGCTTGGGATCATGGACTAAGGGCGTATGGCACAGAAACAGGTGCGAAAGGGTATGTAAAATCTCTTTACGACCATGTGAAAGTCTTAGATGCTGGGGCTCGTAGTGCAGCGACGACTTTCGTAGAAAATAAACAAGGAGACGTATTATTGATTTGGGAAAATGAAGCCTTGCAAATTGTGAAGAACTATCCAGGTCAATATGAGATGGTCACACCTAAAACGAGCATCGTGGCAGAACCGAATGTGGCTCTTGTAAAAGGGATTACAGACAGGGATCAAACGACAGAAGTAGCTCGTGATTACATTCAGTATTTATACTCCGATGCAGGACAACGATTGATTGGCTCCTATGGGTTTAGACCGTCCAATCCAGCTATTTTGCAGGAGTTTTCTTCTACCTTTAACCATAGTATAGCGTTAACGACAATCCACGCCTATGGTGGTTGGGATGCAGTGTATAAGAAGTTTTTTGATGAAGGAGGGGTCTTTGATGAAATCTATGGAACCTAATACATCGTGGCTTTCACGAATTATCAGCCCTACTTCACCGCGTATCATTCCAGGCATGGGCTTATCGTTGGGGATCACCATTGCATTATTATCTATATGCATCATTATTCCCTTAGGATCCGTCTTTTCTCATGGGCTGTCCTTGCCATGGGACACTTGGAAAGTATTGCTTACAAAAGCGAATGTACTGCAAGCCTTTAAGACAAGTTTGTTTACGGCGGCTATAGCAGCAGCTATCAATGTGGTATTTGGATTTATCTTGGCTTGGGTATTGGTGCGTTATACCTTTCCGGGGAAAGCATTGCTAAATAGCATGATTGAACTTCCCTTTGCATTACCAACAGCGGTGGCGGGGATTACTTTATCGAAACTGTATACGGATACAGGCTGGTTTGGCTCCATCTTGTCGAACTGGGGGATTCACGTGGCCTATAGTCAAATCGGGATTATAGTAGCACTCATATTTGTAGGTATTCCCTTCGTGGTGCGCTCTTTGGAACCAGTACTTGAAACCTTGGATCCCATTTATGAAGAGGCAGCTTTCATGATGGGGGCCAGTAAATTTAGATTGTATCGACAAGTCATTTTTCCTGAATTGTTGCCACCCGTACTGACGGGGTTTAGTTTAGCCTTTGCGCGAGGGATTGGCGAATACGGTAGCATTATTTATATTTCAGGGAATAGTTTTAAGAATCACACGCAGGCAGTGTCCTACGTGATTATGCAAAAGTTAAATTATGCCGATTATAGCAGTGCTACGGCCATCGCTATTGTACTGCTAGGCATTTCATTTTCTATATTATTGTTAGTGAATGTACTTCAGAATCATCACGGGAAGCGTATTAAAGGGAGGTAATGAAATTATGAAAGGACGATACGGTTCAACCTTGTTAATTGTATTAGCTTGGGTCTTCATTATTTTTATGCTTCTTATTCCTATGCTTTCAGTGGTATTTCAGTCCTTATCCTTAGGCTGGCAGTTTTATGTGCAGTCTATTAGCACCATATATGTGATGAAAGCTCTGGGACTGACTATACTGGTGATGACCATTGCTATGTTGGTAAGTGCCATCTTTGGCGTGGCAGCTGCGTTTGCAGTATCAAAGTTCGATTTTCCTGGGAAAACATTGATTGCCACCTTAGCAGATATACCTTTTTCCGTATCTCCCGTTATTGCGGGTCTAGCCTTTTTGTTGACCTTTGGTCGATTAGGATGGCTAGGACCCTACATCAATCAGTTTAATGCGTGGACTGGCTTGGATATTCGCATTGTCTTTGCTATACCAGGAGTTATCTTAGTTACCGTATTTATGACTATGCCCTTCGTGTTCCGTGAAATCTTGCCAGTCTTGTTGAATCAGGGCCGAGAAGAAGAGGAGGCTGCCGCTTTGATGGGCGCCTCTGGATGGCGTATTTTTAAGGACATCACCTTTCCTCATATTAAGTGGCCTTTGTTGTATGGAATTATTTTGTGCGGTGCCCGAGCTATGGGCGAGTTTGGTGCAGTGGCAGCTGTATCTAAGGCGAGGGGCTCTACGTTCACATTGCCATTAGAAATTGATGCGCTCTATATGTCTGGTACTGAAAGTGCCGTAGTAGCATCTTTTAGTGTGTCATCGGTGTTAATTCTATTGGCTTTCATTATGATTGCCTTGCGTACCTATGCAGCGCATAAAGCAAGTCATCGCTAAGGTTGCTCAGAGATAACTAGTCATCAATATAGGTAGAGGGAGGAAATAGATGTACGTTAGTTTATCGAATATATATAAGAATTATGGCGACTTTCAGGCGTCGAAAGATGTGTCCCTATCCATTGAGAAGGGCAGTCTAGTAGCTCTCTTAGGCCCTAGTGGAAGTGGGAAGACGACCATACTACGAATGATTGCCGGCTTGGAAACGCCAGATCGAGGCGATATTTATATCAATGGTACACGGGTTAATGATGTGGCGCCTGCGGATAGAGGAATTGGATTTTTGTTTCAAAGTTACGCACTGTTTCGCTATATGACGGTGTTTGATAATATCGCCTTTGGTTTGACAGTGAAGAAAGTAAGTAAAGATGAAATTAATCGCCGTGTGAGGGAGCTCATCGATCTTATTGGACTTAGTGGGTTAGAAGATAGATACCCTAGCCAATTATCTGGTGGACAACGGCAACGGGTTGCCTTTGCCAGGGCATTGGCACCGAATCCAGATGTATTGCTTTTGGATGAACCCTTTGCAGCGATTGATGCGAAGGTAAAAGAAGAACTTCGCATGTGGCTACGCAATACAATTCAGCAAATTGGGATTACTACTATCTTTGTCACCCATGACCAAGAAGAAGCGTTAGAAATGGCGGATCAAATTGTGGTGACCAACAAAGGTCGTATTGAACAAGTGGGAACGCCACAAGAAATTTACTGTAGTCCAAAGACTCCTTTTGTGGCGAAGTTCTTAGGCAAGTCTTCTGTCGTAGAAGGGTATGATGTGTTAAAGGGCTTTCAGAACATCAATAATGTACAGGAAGCCTTGATTCGACCAGAATATATCAGCATTCATCCGCAAGGGACATTGCACCGCTATCGCAGTGTGGTGGAGCTAGGTCATATCGAACATATTTTGTTCAAAGGGAATCGCTTGGAAGTGACGGTCCGCATTGGTGAGTTGGTGTTGGTGGCAAATCATACCATCGATGGACATCCTTTCAAAGTAGGCGATGCGGTGGATGTATTGATCTCAAGAATTTGTATTTACGATGATAGCACAACGTATTTAGTAGAAAATGAAGGTATGAATACAAGTAGCTTGTTCTATATTTAGAAAGGGTGCATAGGATGTTAGAAAAGAAAGAACGACTGCGTACAGATGTATTGATTATCGGCGGAGGGACGGCCGGTTGTTACGCAGCATTAACCATAGGAAAGACCTGTGATGCGCACATCATCGTCGCAGAGAAGGCACATATTAAACGAAGTGGCTGTTTGGCAGCTGGGGTCAATGCCATCAACTGTTATATTTTGCCAAATCGAAGAGTCCAAGATTATGTGGATTATGCTACTAAGGATGCAGAAGGTATTGTACGAGACGACTTGTTGCGTACGATGTGCGAACGAGTGAATGGGACGGTTCATGAGCTAGAACGGCTAGGTCTAGTAATTTTGAAAGATGATCAAGGTAACTATGTAGCTCGAGGGAATCGAAATATTAAAATTAATGGCGAAAATATTAAGCCTATCTTGGCTAGTGCTGTGGAATCGTTGGAGAATTGTCAGGTCATCAACCAATTGGTGATTACCGATTATATCGTAAAAGACAATCGTATCTATGGAGCTGTAGGCTTTCATAAGGAAACAGGGACCATCTATGAGATTGAAGCGACCTATGTGATTTGTGCGACTGGTGGCGCTTCTGGTATTTATAAGCCGAATAATCCAGGCTTCTCTCGTCATAAAATGTGGTATTCCCCGTTTAATACAGGCGCAGGTTATGCGATGGGTATCTTACAAGGAGCGGAGATGACGACATTGGAGATGCGGTTTATTGCGCTTCGTTGTAAGGATACCATCGCCCCTACGGGGACCATAGCCCAAGGGGTAGGTGCGAAACAAATTAATAGTCTTGGAGAAAACTATGAAAGTGTATACGGAATCACTACTTCGCAGCGGGTGTACGGTACTGTACAGGAACAGGTGGAAGGTAGAGGCCCTTGTTATTTAGGAACGAAGGGTATTTCCGATGATCAAGAGCAAGATTTGCTAAAAGCCTATCTCAACATGGCGCCTAGTCAAACATTGCGGTGGGTAGAACGTGGACACGGTCCTGCTACAGAAAATGTAGAAATTGAAGGCACAGAACCTTATATCGTAGGTGGTCATACTGCCAGTGGCTACTGGGTAGATACGAATCGAGAAACGACCATTACTAACCTATTTGCTGCCGGCGATGTGGCTGGAGGGGCTCCTCAAAAATATGTAACAGGAGCCTTAGCAGAAGGTGAAATTGCAGGTGATGAGATTGTGCGACGGTACCAAAAACAAGGTAAAGGACAGTCTGTAGAAAATGAACCGTGGTATACGGAAACTGTTGATACTATTGTGAAACGATATGTATCGCAAATTGGTAGTAACGCGGAATCCATAGCAACCAGCGGGCATGCTGATTCCGCACACACCAGATCGAAGGATAGTTCTACCTTAGCTTGCATCGAGGAGCAAGAACAACGATTACAAGAGATTATGGATGTCTATGCGGGCGGTATCAGCCAAGCCTACACATATACAGAAGAAAGCTTAGGTATTGCGAAATCAAAATTACAGGTTTTAGCAAAAGACGTAGAACAACTGCAAGCAAAGACTTTACATGAATTGGCCTATATCTACGAACTACGAGATCGCATTGTAGTGGCACAAGCCTTAGTGGCTCATTTAGAGGGACGTAAGGAAACACGTTGGCACAGCTTTGGAGAACATGGTGACTACCCGAATTGCAGTGACGAAGGATTGGTGTACGTGAATTCTGTATATAGAGATGGAGAATTTCAGGTCTTTCAACGGCCACTAGTGGAAAAGGGGGATACCTATGAGCATACAAATCAATAAAGAAACCTGCATCGGCTGTGGCAGATGCCAACAAGTATGCCCAGGAACGTTGATCTACAAAGACGAAGCGAAGAAAGCCTATATCGCTTATCCTTCCGATTGTTGGGGCTGCGTGTCCTGCGTGAAAGAGTGCCCGGTAGGAGCCATTTCATTTTTCCTAGGAGAAGATATGGGTGGCAAAGGGGCTACGATGGTGGTGCGCACAGAAGGTCATTTATTGCATTGGGATATTACGAAAGTAGATGGCACTGTACAACGAATTACAGTAAATGCAAAAGAAAGTAATGCGTATTAAGGAGGTTACTATGAGTCAATTCTCTCATTTAGATGAATTAGAAGCGGAAGCTATATATATTATTCGAGAGGTAGCTGCACAATGTGAAAACCCAGTGATGCTATACTCCATCGGGAAAGATAGTTCGGTAATGTTGCATTTGGCAATGAAAGCCTTTTATCCAGCAAAACCGCCGTTCCCATTCTTACATGTCAATACGACTTGGAAGTTCAAAGAGATGATTGAATTTCGTGATAATGTTGCGAAACGACTAGGCATTGAAATGCTAGAATATATCAATCAGGATGGGGTAGACCGTGGTATAAATCCATTTGATTCTGGGGCAGCCTACACAGATATTATGAAAACACAAGCATTAAAACAAGCTTTAGATAAATACGGCTTTGATGCGGCCTTTGGTGGCGGTCGCCGGGACGAAGAAAAATCTCGTGCCAAAGAACGTATTTTTTCTTTCAGAAATGAACAACATGCATGGGATCCAAAGAACCAACGTCCAGAAATGTGGAAGCTGTTTAACACAAAAATCAACAAAGGGGAAAGCATGCGTGTATTCCCAATTTCTAACTGGACAGAAACAGATATTTGGCAGTATATCAAACGGGAACATATTGATATTGTGCCATTGTACTTTGCAGCAGAGCGACCTGTAGTAGAACGAGATGGAAACTTGATTATGGTCGATGATGAACGATTCCGCCTACAAGAAGGGGAAACAGTAGAGAATAAATTAGTGCGATTCCGTACCTTAGGCTGCTATCCATTAACAGGTGGTATTGAATCGAAGGCAACTACGTTGGATGAAATCATTGAAGAAACATTGAGTGCTGTATCGTCTGAACGAACTACACGGGTCATCGACAGTGAAGCGGCAGGTAGTATGGAACGACGTAAACGGGAGGGCTATTTCTAATGAAAAGTTTATTAAAATTCATTACATGTGGCAGTGTAGATGACGGAAAATCTACTTTAATCGGACATATCTTATACGATTCCAAATTATTATATGCAGACCAAAAGGAAGCCCTTGAACTAGAAAGTAAGGTGGGCAGCCGTGGTGGTAAAATCGATTACTCTTTGTTGTTAGACGGTTTGATGGCGGAGCGTGAGCAAGGTATTACCATCGATGTGGCGTACCGCTATTTTACAACGGATCATCGCAGCTTCATCGTGGCGGATACACCGGGCCATGAAGAATATACACGAAACATGGCGGTAGGTGCCTCCTTTGCAGACTTAGCTATCATTCTAGTAGATGCAAAGCAAGGGGTGTTGGTGCAAACTCGTCGTCATGCTCGTATTTGCGCCTTAATGGGAATCCAACATTTCATCTTCGCAGTGAACAAAATGGACTTAGTGGACTATAGTGAAAGTCGCTTTCGTGATATCCAAAGAGATATCCAAGCATTGCAACAAGAATTGCAATTGGCGGACATTACAATCATTCCTGTATCTGCTACAGAAGGGGACAATATTACCGTTCTTTCTCCTCATATGCCTTGGTACAAGGGTAATACCTTACTAGATCATTTAGAAACTGTTGATATCCAAGCCTTTGAAGAAGAAGGTTTCTACTTGCCAGTACAACGTGTATCTCGTCCAGACCATACGTTTAGAGGTTTCCAAGGCCAAGTGGAAAGTGGTACTCTCCGTGTGAATGATACGGTGTGCGTATTGCCAAGCGGTGAAACGGCAGTGGTGAAATCCTTAATTCGAGGCTTTGATTCTGTTGAGGAAATTCACACAGGGGAAGCGGTGACCATTCAATTAGATCGTGAAGTAGATATATCTCGTGGTTGCGTTATCGTGAATGGCACAGAATTACAAGTCAGTGCGAAATTAGAAACGACATTACTCTGGATGGATGATACTACCTTACAAGAGGGTAGAGAATACCTTATTATGGCAGGTACGAAATTAGTGTCTGGAGTGGTGAGTAAAATTCGTTACGCCGTAGATGTGAACACTGGTGACCATGTAGAACGTGATGGCTTGAGCAAAAATGAGATTGCTCGTTGTGTCTTGACTTTACAAGAACCAATCGTTGTGGATGCTTTCAGTAAGCATAAAACATTGGGCGAGTTTATTCTAATCGACCGTGTAAGCCATATGACAGCAGCCTGCGGTGTCATCCAAGATACTCTCGATAAAGGGGAAGAGCTATATACATTCATCGGCGATGCTGTCCGTGGCCGCGGTGATATTTTTGAAGAATTCTACTACGATGTGGAAGGATTGACAGTAGATAAAGTGCGACCTGAATGTGCCACATACCACGTAGGCGATAGGATTCCACTTACAGGGGATAGTTACCAATATCCAAGTACCTTTGATATCTTGATTTTACGTGATAAAGTCTATATTTCTGTGCGAGATGGTGTGATTACAGCCATTGCTCCATTGCGTGAGTATGCGTACCAAGGTGTGCC
>CAUUIH010000045.1:0-10517 GCA_963545165.1 uncultured Veillonella sp. | reverse complement strand
CAATTCATCTTCCATTTCATTTAAAAACGGAAAATTAACTTTTGCTTTGTCTAAGATACGTACCAATTCTTCTTTATGCAATTGATACGGCACCACACCATTTTTGCTGATTCGTTGGAGTGGTAAAAATACACCTTCTTCTATTTTTTGCAATACTGTCGCTGTATCTTCTGTTGCTGGTAAAGCGGATACTACTTTTTTTACGTATTTGAAGAAATCTTCTTCTGTAGTTGATGTATTTCCCTTCACCCCTTGCTTGATATACTTCACATAGTTGGTGCCTTTATCCACATCTGCTACAAACATATCATCATATAGTTTTTTGTTATCTTTCAATACAGACTTCAACAGCACTAAATCTTCCTTATGTTGCTCATAGGATTCTATTTTGGCCTCTGAAAGTGATTGCCCCGGCCTGATGATAGAGCTGATAACGATAATATCGTGCAAAACTTTACATTGATCTACCTTAGCAAATTTGTCACCCCATACGTCTGCATAAGCATCTCGCACATCATCATAAATGATCTTGCTAAGACAAATATCTTTAAACTCTTTATCATCAGGTGTGGCGATATCCACATCTTCTTCAGTAAATAAATCTACTAAATTCGACTTCAAGCCAACAATAAGATTACCCCACGCTTTTAAACGTTTTTTATCAATACTAGAAAGTTTTTTCCCATTCCCAATAATAGGTTCTAGCTGTTTTACTGTATCACTACGACCTACACTTCTATCTAATAATAGAGAGACCACGGAACTAAGCACATCATTATCAATATATGCACCAAATCCTAATTCTCCTAAGGTAGCTTGCACGACTTCATTAATTTCCCCATCTACAGAAAATTCTTTCTTCCCATATAAAAAGTTTCCGCGATATTTTAAGATATGATGGATAGCCAAGAATAACAAGCGAATATCTTTTGTACCTTCTGTCATTAAGTGATGGCGCAAGTGATAGATAGTCGGAAATTCCTTGTAGTAGTCAACATCTGTATACTCTTTGTTCATAAATAAAGTATATTTAACTGGATTTGTTTTGTCTTCTACATGATATTTCGATTCATGAAGACGCAATAAAAATGTTTCGTCTACTGCGTTGATTTCTTTAGCAAATAATGATTCTAGTAACAGTAAGCGGAATTTACGGCGCTGTAAACGACGGCGACCAGACCGTTTCATACGAGTATCTACAGCGGTTAAGGCTTCTGTAAATAATCTGGAACCCCACATTTTATGGGATTTGAATTTTAATAATTCGTACTTTTCATTAGTAACAGCCCACCCTACAGAGTTTGTACCAATGTCAAAGCCCACAAAATAATTTCCTTGTTTCACACCTTTGTGTTTACAAATCCGATCCTTGTGTTTGTCAAAATCACTCATTGTACATCTCCCTTTCCATAAAATATAACCGCATCACATATTACAAAGGTAATGTCCATGCCTTTTTATCAAAATGAATATTACCCTATGTTATTTAATTGTATTATACTACTAAAAAATACTTGACTCCACATCTTTTTTTGTATACAATAAAAGTATCTCAAAGACGTTTGAGACATTTACAGAATCACACTCGTTCAAATACGAATTTATTTTCATCGCCCTTGGGGCACCCGCTGTGGGTACTTAGCTCAATTCATTAGGAATTGAGTTTTTTTAAGTCCAAAATCTAAAAATGTGCACACAAAAGAGGAACGTTGATCACTTTCAATCAACGTTCCTCTTCCTATGTCTTATAATCTTTCACGACTATATATTATATTGTCTTAGTATATACCGGGTGGGTTCACTCGACCTTTCCACCGTCACAAGATATCCTTATCGACCTTTCACCCACCGTTGGTATCCTTTCCATAATAAGAAATAGATGACTGATGCAATGAGGATGACAACTGTTAAGCGTCCTAGATTATCTTGTAATAGCACTGCATCATGACCGACGATGACTTCCAGTGCTGTAGATGGTAGTTTCCCCACCAAGTTGGCTATGATATAATCTCGTAATGAGATTTGGCTAATCGCCCCCAAAGCCGTAATGATACCGCTTGGAAAGTATGGAATCGCACGAGCAAAGAGCATGACGGTTAGACCGTTTTTACCACTAAAGTCATCGACTTTCAGTAAAAATTCGCTCTTCTCTATGACCTTATGCGCCGTATCTCGCAAGATGTATCGCATAATCATAAAGCTAAGCACTACACCTACCGTTTCTGCTAACCAAGAGATAATTATTCCAGGTACCACGCCAAATAGCAACCCATTGGCTGTAGAAAAGAAGATGGATGGCAAAAATCCCAACGCATTGATGAGCACATCTAGAACAAAGCTAATCACCATCGCCCATGGTCCATAGGATTGCAGCACCTCTGCCATGCGTTGTACATCACCAGAGAGGGCCAGTTCCCACATGTCATCATAGAAACCAGGAACAAGGACGTATACTAGTAGTCCTAGCGCTACAAGTCCGCTTAACAATCCCAGTTGTATATATCGTTCCTTTTTCTTATCATTCATTCCCATACCTTCTTTTCTAGTCGTTACTTAACCTCTACCGTCTAATACTAATTTATCGTGAATCGCGCGTACCGCTGTTTTGATATGTTCTTCTCCAATAAGGCAAGAAATGCTGATTTCAGAAGTACTGATAATCTCGATATTCACATCTTCTTCAGATAAGATACCGAACATTTTCGCTGCTACCCCTGGTTGCCCCAACATACCAGCACCAACGATGGATACTTTCGCCATACTTTCGTTGATCACGCACTCTTCGATAGACATGGATTGACCAAGTTCCTCAAGAACTTGTTTCGCCAAGTTCACATCATCACGTGTAATGGTAAATACGATGTCTGTACGTTTGTCATCTGTGGTACGGATGCTTTGTACAATCATATCTACGTCGATACTTTTATTTGCCAATGCTTGGAATACTTGATGTGCCACACCTGGAATATTTTCCACACCTACAAGACTCACTTTTGCTACATTTGTATCATCTGCAACGCCTGTAATAGCGTATTGATTTGCTTTCATTGTATACTCCTCTCGAATTATCGTGCCTTCTTCATCACTGAAAGTAGATCGTACATGAATTGGCACCCCATACCGATGTCCCATTTCGACCGCTCTTGGTTGCATAACGCCTGCCCCTAAGCGAGCCATTTCTAACATTTCACCATAAGTGATTTCTTTCAATTTAACAGCCCCTGGTGCTACCCGTGGGTCTGTGGAGTATACCCCATCTACATCTGTAAAGATTTCGCATACATCAGCGTTCATAGCCCCTGCTAATGCCACCGCTGTTGTGTCGGAACCACCACGTCCCAACGTAGTGATATCCCCTGCTTCTGTCATGCCTTGGAAACCTGCTACAACCACAATATTGCCTTCTTCTAAAGCATCTAGCACACGCTTTGGCTCAATATCTAAAATACGTGCTTTACCAAAGGCATCGCTAGTTGCAATTCCTGCTTGCTCCCCTGTCATAGATACTGCTGCGTGACCTTTCGCTTGGAACGCCAGTGCCATCAATGCAATCGTTACTTGCTCTCCCGTAGAAAGAAGACGATCCATTTCACGGCCATACGGCATAGAAGTAACTTCTTTCGCCAAGCTCACCAAGTCATCTGTTGTATCGCCCATGGCAGAAACTACAACCACAATACGATCATCTGGTTGTTTGTCGCGCAATACGCGATTGACAATATTAAATATTTTTTCAGGCGTCGCAACAGAGCTACCGCCAAATTTTTTCACAATTAATGCCACTGCAATCCCTCATTTATAAGATACAAAGTATAAAACAATATCTATATTAATCTACCATACTACGCTACTAAAGTAAAGGATTTTTATAATATTTTACTATTTTTATCATACATTTGTCTTTTTATAGTAGATATTCTATATATGTTTTCACTATAGTATGCAACAGTTTATGCCTATATAAAAGCGCTTCATCATGCATGTTGGTGGCTGCTTTTGTATGCAGCCTCCCACATTTGACAAAACTATTAAACACAAAAGGACTGTTTCCCCTAAGGGTCAACAGTCCTTATCATAACCGATTCAGTTATTTGTCTAATCTAGGATTAGCCTTCTACAACGATATCTTTTTCAGATTCCCACAAGCCGTGGATGTTGCAGTAAGAAGTTGCAATCAAACGACCAGATTTTTTGAAAGATGCTGTAACAACGCCAGCTGCTTCTGCGTGTACAGGACCTTCGTTAGCACCTGTAGGAGCTTCGCCATGTACGTTGAACTCAAGACGAGCTACTTCGTAAGGAAGTTTTGTACCTTCTTCTACATAGTACAATTTGATCCAAGAAATATGATGTTCTACTGTGTTAGGATGAGCAATTTCTTTACCCACTTCTAATTCGATAACTACACGTTCACCAGCTTTTACAGTGTCAGGTGCTGTAATTACTGGAACGTGTTTTTCTGTTGCAAATTCAGCTGTTTTTACATAATTTGTGATAGCCATAGGTATAACCCCCTTGAATTAATATCATATCCAAACATGGAAACCTTTCCATGTAAAGCACTAAATTAGTACACTATTATTGTACTTGTTTTTCTTCACTTACGCAAGAACTATTTTTAAGATTTTCGATGTGGTTTTTGCATAAGCCTTCTATTTTCTGCAACATCAAGTAACCAAACGCATACTTAGACCTTCTATATTAAAACTCTATACCACGCTTTGCTTTAATCCCTTGTTGATAAGCATGTTTGATGACCTTCATTTCCGTTACTGTATGGGCTAGTTCAATAATTTCTGGCCGGGCATTTCGTCCTGTTAAAATCATGTCTAAATTCTCAGGTTTTGTTTTGAGCAAATTCACTACTGTCTCTACATCTACTAATCCATAATGAATGGCATAGTTGATTTCGTCGAGGATGATTAAATCCCAATGGCCGGACTTCACTTCTGTTTCCACCATGGCCCATGCTTCTTTGGCTGCTTGTTGGTGTTCCTTCATTTTTTCTTCTGATTCTTCTTGTTTATGAAAGATAAAGCCTTTTCCCATGGAGCGAATTTCTACAGTTGGCAATAAATCAATACCTGCTAGTTCGCCGTAGTTAGCACCACTTTTAATAAATTGTAGAATCAATACCTTTCTGCCACATCCAGCTGAGCGCAACGCCACCCCAAGAGCCGCCGTTGTCTTTCCCTTGCCATCACCAGTATTGACTAAGATTAAACCTTCACCCATCTGTATCTCCACCTTTCTTAGAATATATGGAAATCCCATGCCAAAGCACAGGATTTCAGAAATTATATTATGTTACTAAAATGGATTGCGTATATGATACGCTAATTTACCCAGTACATGATCTGCTGGTACAAATCCAATGAAACGGCTATCAGAGGAATGATTGCGATTATCCCCCATGACAAAGACATGTCCTTCTGGAACAGTAATTGGTAAGGAGCGTTCAAACTTCATAGTCTCTTTTTTAGTATATGTCTCGTTTAGCTTCGTACCATTTCTCCACACATGACCTTCTTTAAATTCTAATGTATCACCAGGTCGACCGATAACGCGTTTAACCCACACATCATGACCTTGCAAGGATGGTACCACTACACTCGCATAATTTAGTAAAGGTTCCATCACATCATCTTTCCAAGAACGTTCTCGTTGCACCCGACTATCGATGATAACAATATCTTCATAATTGGGTACCTCTCGCATTACGTGAGACCACTTACTAATTAATAAGAAGTCCCCATTATGTAAGGTATCCTCCATTGATTCCCCGGATACTCTTGTCGGTTGTACAATAAATATATGTGTCAACATGGCTACAATAAGAGCCACAACGATAGCTTGTAACCACTCACGGGCTTCTTTCAAAATTTGACTGCCTATGGCTGTATCTTTTTCCATAGATCCTCCTATTCTAAGGATACGTAATGAGACGTATCTTGTAATCATCGATTAATGGATTGATTTCTTGCCGAATTGACCACCGAATACATCATGTACATCATTGATGGTGATGAAGGCATTGTCATCCACTTCGTAAATAATATCTTTCAATTTAGTTAATTCCAACCGTGTTACAACACAGTAAATGATACGTTTCGGAGTCTTAGTGTAGGCCCCTTCACCATACAATAAAGTAACGCCACGACCTAAACGATGCATCACTACGTCTGCCACTTCTTCCGATTTATCGGTGATGACCATAACTCCTTTAGATTCTTCTACACCCGTAATGACTAAGTCCATCATCTTATAGGCTACGAAATAGGCGATCAAAGAGTACATAGCACTATTCCAATCGTATACAAATCCCGCTGCTCCTAAAATAAAAAAGTTTAGGAACATGACGATTTCGCCTACGGAAAAGGAACTCTTTTTATCAAAGATAATAGCTACAATTTCCGAGCCATCTAGGGAGCCACCATTTCGTATAATAATGCCTACCCCAAGACCTAGAATAATACCGCCGAATACTGCTGCCAGCAATGGATCATTCACAATCGGTGATATATCATGCATGAAAGCAGAAAATACGGAAATACATGCTATGGCAAACAGGGTGGATATGGTAAAACTTTTACCAATTTGCATATACCCTACATATAAAAATGGTAGATTGATCAACATAACGAGTACACTAAATGAGATACCAGATAGCTTACTTGCCATTAAGGCAATACCCACAACGCCACCATCGATTAAGTGGTTTGGTACTAAAAATACGTCTAGTCCATAGGTATAAATCACAGCACCTATAATCATCATACAGTATCGCATAGCCATATCTATTAATCTTCGTTTTCTACTTTTATGTTCTTTCATCCTTCGGATACTCACTCCTTATTTGTTAATAACCAACGTTCTCCAATAATCCAGGCTGTAATATCATCCACTGGAACTGGAGGGTATAGCATGCCTTTAGGCACTAATTTTCGCCACCCTGTAGGTGGATGTACTTCAAAATAGCGACGTCTCGCCTCTTCTGTAGTATGCTTTTCATTTACAAATGTAAATGCTTTTCCTTGCTCTTCCGCTATATATTTTACAATCGTTCCTACCGCTTTATGATTGGTTCCGTTCCCACATACTAAAACGGATACCCCTGGATACATAGCTAGCACAGATTGTAATTCACAGTTTACCGAATCTGTAGGTACAATATCCATCATCACCAGTTGCGTTTTTTTTGTAAGAATAGCAATGCCTGTTTTATCCCGCCCTGGATCAACAGACAATACATAAGGTTCCAATGCCATCGTCCACTCCTTACTCATTCATGGGAATGACACGCAACATAATCTGTACAGGTCCACTGGTGAAAGTATCTTCTCTGGTGACAGCCTCTAATCGTACAGAGCCACGTTGAATTTCTACTTTACGAATCGTAGCAAATAATTCATTGCCCGGTAAGGAACCCACTTCGCCGGTAATTGGATCTGGTAATATACCGTGCTTTTTCGCTTCCCCATTGACTTCTTTTAAGAATGCCAGCACTTGATCTTGCGCACTCTTACCACCATCAATGACAGATGACCAAAGGACTGTATCTTTTTTGAAAATTATATCATGAGGGTATGCATGAATTTCTGCTAGCGCTGGTTCTCCGTAAATGATATTGGCAGATGCTGTGACCCGAATCATCAATGGCTTATCTGTAGCGGCTACTACTTTTGCCACTTCATTCAAATTATCTCGACTTACATAAATAACTGTTTTTTCCTCTTCCATTTGGAATCGATTCAAAATAAGGCGATTTGTATCTTTCAAGAAACTAGTTAAAGCCGCCATACTTTCCACTTCTCCTAAGCCAGGACGAATCACCGCTTGAGATAGGACTTCTCCATTGCGGAATACCACATTTCCTTCACGCACATGATTGATACCATCTTCTAATTGTTTCGTTGTCAATTGCAAATCTTGTACATGGCTTTCTAGTTGAGTCCGTACATCCTCTAAACGACCTACTTCCGCATTGGATGCCACTAACTTATGCTCTGCCTCTGCATAGGCATCTTGGATAGACACCAATTGGTCTCCCATACTTGCCAAAGCACTACGTGTTTCTTCCAATTCTTGTTCTGTCGCTTGTACATCACTTTGCACCTTTTGCAATTGTTTATTTTTTTGATTCAATTCCTCATTACTTTGTTGTAATGCCTTCGTTTTTTGATCTATATCTGCTGAAAGTTGCGCCATTTCAGCTTTCAATTTATCCATACCAAATAAGGCGGTACGCACATTGTTTGAGGCGATGCTAAGCACCCCAATGGTGGCAGCAGAAATTAATATCCCCGTTACTATCGTCACAATAATGGATGTATGCTTAGGGCGTAACCCAAATAAACTCATGCGCCGTTTCCCTACTTTTGTGCCTATTTTATCGCCTAAAAATGCGATTAATCCCCCCATAATGGTAATGATGAGGAGAATCCGTAGTCCCACTAACATAGTCGTATACCTCAATGTCAAATACTAGTCCTATATCTTTACTTAGTATATCAAAATCCCTAGTACACTACAATGGTTATACAAGAGAAGGTCTCAATATACTTCGCCTAATACAGTGATAAAAGAGTAGCACTACCTACTTCATTAGTAATGCTACCCCCTATACTCTCTTATTTATTTAGATACTCTCCAGTTTAAATATAAGCCAGCTATGACGCCTAATGTATTCGGAATCCAAGCCGCTAATAACGGTGGTATCGCTCCACCTTTACCCAAGGCGCCTGATAGAGTCATCACCCCATAGTAAATGAAGATAACTAGCACTGAGATACCAAATCCAATGGACGAACTAGACCGTTGCTTTTGCAAGCCTAATGGTGCCCCTACTAAGGCAAAGATAAAGCTAGCTACAGGAATGGTAAAGCGCTGATACATTTCCATTTGCCATTCTGTAATCTTACCACCAGTAGCTTCCATGGCTTTGATTTGCTGTCTAATCTCTTTGATTGTCATCTCTTCTGGTTTACGTTGAGAGCGACTAATTTTATCTGGGTCTTGCGTGATTGGCAACACTTGTTCTTCAAACTTTAATGTACGATCAATACCCTCACCGGATGCATTGATATCATAAATCGTACCATCATGCATAATCCAGTATTGACCATTCCAATTTGCCGTTTTAGCACGTTCAATTTGTGTCACTTGCCCATCAGTAAATTGTTGCACCGTAATATCCGACAGTAATTTAGTCGAACTATCGTATTTTCCTGCATACATTAAAGTGTTGATTTTTTTATCTGCCAATGTTTTCAACACAATATGTTCCTGCGTTTGCGGTGTGGCACGCTTCATAATTTCTTCGCGAATAATTGTTTGATACGCATGATTCGCCGCTGGTACCACATATTCATTGAAAGCAATCGAACACAGAGAAATTAAAAATGCCATAATATACACCGGTGTAGCTAAACGCAAAAAGTTTTGACCACCGGCACGCATGACAATAATCTCACTGCTACCACTTAATCGTCCAAATGTCATCAACGAGCCTAATAAGACAGACATAGGGAATGTCAATATGACAATATTTGGTAATGCCAATAAAAAAGCTCTTGTTACAGACCACAAACTAGCTCCGTATTCTGTAATGTACTGAGCAATCCGAAATAGTGTGCCTGTACCAATAAAGATACTGGTAAAGGCAAATATACCAAATAGGAATGGCCCTATGAAAGCTTTCAATATATATTTATCTAAAATTCTCATACCCACTCCTACATTCGGAAATCATCACCTAAGTAAAACTTACGAGCTACATCACTAGTAGCTACTTCATCAGCGGTACCTTCTAATAAAATCGTACCGCTATTCAAGATGTACGCCTTATCTACAATCCCCAAGGTTTCACGCACATTATGGTCTGTAATCAGTACCCCTATGCCGCGATCTTTCAAATGACGAATAATCGACTGAATATCTGCTACTGCAATAGGGTCAACCCCTGCGAAAGGTTCATCTAGCAATATAAATTTAGGATTTAAAGCAATGGCTCTAGCAATTTCTACACGACGCCGCTCACCACCAGACAATTGAATACCCAAGCGGTCACGGACGTGAGTAATATGAAATTCTTCTAGTAGTGATTCCATTGTATCCTTCTGTTCTGCTTTAGAAAGATTGGTGGTTTCTAACATGGCTAAGATATTATCTTCTACCGTTAAATTTCGGAAAATAGATGCCTCTTGCGGCAAATATCCAATACCATAGGCAGATCGTTTATACATTGGCATATGGGTTACGTCCACATCACCAATACAGATACTTCCTGAAGTCGGTTTTTCTACACCTACAATCATATAAAATGTCGTTGTTTTGCCAGCTCCATTAGGACCTAACAATCCTACAATTTCACCTTCTTCAACACGGACACTCACTTTGTCCACTACATTTCTTGATTTATAGGTTTTTACTAAATCCTTTGTTTCAATAAACATAAACTCTCCTTACTTTGGAGTAATGATTAATGTACTACGCCCACCAAGCGTTTCTGCACTATT
>CAUUIH010000044.1:0-10612 GCA_963545165.1 uncultured Veillonella sp. | reverse complement strand
TTAATCGCCAATCCGTCTAGCGTTTCATTGAGTAATACACTCACATGATGAAAGTCCATAATTCCTCACTTAAAATCCAATATCATCCAAATCAAGTTCTTCTGCCATGGCCTCAATATTTCCATAAATTTCGTTGTTATATGCTTCCCAACGAGTTTTACTCCAAATTTCGATGCGTTCACCATTACCAACCACAACTACATCTTTTTTCAATTCACCGTGGGCGCGTAGATTACTTGGTATCAACACACGACCTTGCTTATCAAACTCAAGGTCAGCAGCTCCACCTACAAAAAAACGCACCAAACTACGTTGATTCGCTTTATTGGAGCTTTTAGAGCTTAATTTTTTTGCTAGTTCTTCAAATTTTTCTTGGGTATAAATGGCTAAGGTATTATCAAAATATCGTGTCACAACACAGGTATCTCCCAGTTGTTCACGCATTTTGGCGGGAATGATCATGCGCCCTTTACTATCGATTGTATGTGAAAATTCACCTTTAAACATAGCAAGGACACCTCCTTTTCTCTCACCTATTTGCCCTATTTACCACTATATGGTAAATTTTACCACAATTCCCCACTTTTCACAACAAAATAACCACTCGTTTTATAGATATTTATACAAAATTTCCATACAATTCGTTAATTACGAACATTTCTTTATATATTTATGTATATGTTCGTATATTAGGTATAATATCGAACATTTTAAACTGTATGATAGGGTGGGAAAAAGTGGGGAATAGAAGAAAAAAAGACAGGTGAATTCTAGATTCACCCATCTTTTTCTAACAGATATACATCATATTTTATTATTTCTATCTTTGGAATATTATAATTGTCCCACTCGTTTCATAGCATCATAAATTCGTTGTGCCAATCCAGTAATTTGTCGTTTAGGAATGGAACACACAGCGATACGAACACCGCCAGATACAGGAATTAAAAATATATTTTCTTTCTTCAATTCATCTGCTAAGGCCTTCGGATTTTCGCTTGGAATCGTAGCAAAGAACCCACCCATATATGGCAACATTGGTAAGCCAATCGCTTTTCCTTCACATTCCAAAATACCTGCCCGTTCTTCTACCAGACGAGAGTAGCAATTACGTTCTTCTTCATAGCGTTTTAATTTTTCAGGATCATGTACAATATTAGCAACTGTGCGCATAGCAGGTCGATTAATGTTAGACCAAGTACCACGAGATGTCATTTGGTTAATATCAAAAAACTCCTGTGCCACTTCTTTATCAGAGGTAATCCCTAACATACAACCAACACGTTGGCCGTACATAGTAAAGCCTTTGGAAATACTATAACATACTACTGTTAAAATATCTTTTGATAAATGTTCAAATTTTTTAAAGAATCGGCGTACCTCTTCTTTTGGTCCAGAGAAATCAATGTACGCAGCATCGATACCAATGATAACTTTATTCTTACCCCTATTGACTATGCCTTTCACTAAGTCTAATACCTTATCCCAATCACTTTCACACAAGGAAAACCCTGTTGGATTATTACCTGGTGTATTAAAGATAATCAGCACATTTCCTTGATTCGCAGCAACATCTAACACTAAAGATTTTAAAGCTTCAAAATTGAAATTGTAGTTCTCATCAAATAAAGGATATGTCACTAGTTCACGTCCATTATCTTGGCATATTTGTTTGTAAGCTCCCCAGTACCAATCAGCGGTAATTACTTTATCACCTAATTCCGTATAATTGTGAACCACATGGTGAATAGCACCTGTACCACCGGCTGTAGCTATTCCTTCGATATAAGCATCTGGTCGAGATTGTCCAAAACACTCTTGTTTACATGCTTCCACAAACTCTTTTAAACCTTCAATCGGTGCATATGCAACATATTCATTACGAGGCAAATTACGAAACTCATCTTCTACTACTTTCAAGAAAACGATGTCGCCATTTTCATCTAGGATAGATCCGACAGTTCCAATTAATACGTTTTCTTTACCATATTGTTTCGCTGCCTCTTGGGCTTGTGAATTTGTGGCAAAGATTACATCATTCGCTTTTTTCCCACGTGCTTGTTTTGCTGCCATACTCATAGTAAACACCTTCCTATATTTGTTATCAAGTTTATACCTATACTATTAGTTTACAAGAAAAATCATCCTCCTACAAGACATGTAGCTCATGTATACACAATAGTTTTTAGGGTAACTCATTTTGTCCTACAACCCTAAACAAAAAAGCAGATACGCAATCACACCGGATTGCATATCTGCTATCTATCTGTAAGTGTATTATTCTACTTTTCCACCTAAGTATGCTTCCATAACTCTAGGGTCGTGGCGAATTTCTTCAGCTGTTCCTGAAAGAACGATTTTACCTGTTTCTAGTACATATGCATAGTCAGCAATTTTCAAAGCTTGACGTACATTTTGTTCTACTAACAAGACTGTAGTTCCTTCCGCACTGATTTCCTTGATAACTTCAAAGATTTCATTCACTACCAACGGTGCCAAACCCATGGATGGTTCATCTAATAACAACAGTTTAGGACGAGCCATTAAAGCACGACCGATGGCAAGCATCTGTTGTTGTCCACCAGACAAAGTACCACCTAGTTGGTAACTACGTTCGTCAAGAATTGGGAAACGCTTGAACACTTTTTTAATATCAGCTTCGATATCTTTGTCGTTGCGAATATAGGCACCCATTTCTAAATTTTCATAGACACTCATGTCCTGCAAAATTTGACGACCTTCTGGCACGAGGGAAATACCCGCTTTCACAATATCATGGGTTTTCATAGATGTAATATCTTTACCTTCAAAGGTAATACGACCTTCTGTAGGTTTTACCAAGCCCATGATAGAACGCATAGTTGTGGATTTACCAGCGCCATTAGCACCAATCAAAGACACGATGGAACCTTGAGGAACTTCTAAGTTAATAGATTTCAACGCCGTAATGTGACCATATCCAGCCACAACATTTTCAATGTTTAACATATTATTCCTCCTTTCCTAAGTATGCTTCAATCACATCTGGATTGTTTTGAATTTCTTGTGGTGTGCCTTCGGCAATTTTTTTACCAAAGTTTAATACAGCTAAACGATCACAAATATTCATCATCAACGCCATATCATGTTCAATCACCACAACGGTAATCCCTAAATCACGGATTTTACCGATCAATTGGCGCAACACTTCTGTTTCGCTATCATTCATACCTGCCGCGGGTTCATCCAATAAAATTAATTGTGGATGTGTGGCTAGAGCACGAGCGATTTCCAAACGACGCTGTTTACCATATGGCAAGGATGTGGCTACTTCTTCTGCATCCTCTTCTAGACCAACAAGTTTTAAAAACTCATAAGCAATACCACGGCAACGTTCTTCTTCAATGCGTTGGCGTTTTGTACGGAAGAAAGAAGACAATACACCAGAACCTGTACGGCAATGCATGCCTGTCAACACTGTCTCCAACGCCGTCATGTTACCGAACAGACGAATATTTTGGAATGTTCTAGCAATCCCCATTTCTACTGTACGATGTGGTTTAATACCTACTACATTCATACCGTCGAACACAATATTTCCAGTGCTCACGGGGAATACACCAGTAATTAAATTGAACAATGTCGTTTTGCCCGCACCATTCGGTCCGATTACACCAAAGACTTCCCCTTGGTTCACTTGGAAGGTAACGCCTGTCAAGGCAGCCACGCCGCCAAAGCTTTTACTTACATCATCTAATTGTAATAGCATGGTACCCTCCTATTCTTGACCAGACTTACTTTGTACTTTATAAGCTTCAAAGCGTTCTGTTAATACTTGTGACTCTGGAATATATGCTTTCTTTTTAACCCCTAATTTACGGTAGATTTTATCCATTAAGTCTTCTGTCAAAATACCATCTGGGCGAACTGCCATCAAGATGACTAACAATGCTCCATAAATAATATCGCGATAATCTGCTAAGAAACGCAATACTTCTGGTAACAATGTCAAAATGAAAGAGCCTAGTACAGAACCCCATACTACATTGGAACCACCAAATACAGGGAATAATAAGATTTGCACGACCTTGTGGTAGCTAAAATCTGTTGGATTAATAAAGTTTGTAATGTGTGCATACAAACCACCACCAATACCGGCAATGAAAGCACCGATAACAAAGGCTAACATTTTGTAATACACTACATTGATACCCATCAACTCTGCAGCATGGTCATCGGCTTTAATCGCTTGGAACGCACGACCTACACGGCTATTATGGATGCGCAAGCAGAAGAGGATAACCAATGCCAAGATAACTAGCAAAATGATGATAGTCAACAAATTACCCCATGTTAATGCATCGATATCTAACAATCCATCCATATCAAATTCATAGACATAATTTGTCAATTCTTGAGCAATCGCTGGAATGCCTGAAAGGCCTAAGGCACCATGTGTGACTTCTAGGTTTAAGAAAATAACACGTACCACTTCACCAAATCCTAGCGTAGCAATGGCAAGGTATAACCCTTTCAAGCGTGTAGTTGGTAAACCAATCACAACAGCGACTAATGCCGCTACGATGCCACCAATGAAGATAGCAATTGGAATCGGTAACTCCGCTTTCAGAGTAAGCAAAGCACCCACGTAGGCACCCACACTCATGAAACCTGCCGCACCCAATGTCAACTGTCCTGTGGAAAGGGTGAAGAAAATGGAAATACCCATAATGGCATTAATGATGAAGAACATCACAATTTGTAAATAATATGGGTTTAAAATTTCACTCATGGTCGTCCCCCCTTATCTTTGGATCCGAATAACCCTTGTGGTCTCCAGAACAATAAGAGAATGATTAACCCGAAAGCTACGGCATCACGATAGGAAGATGCTCCATAAGCTACGGAGAATACTTCAGATACACCCAAGATGAATCCACCTACCATGGCACCTGTAATATTTCCAAGACCACCTAGGATTAACACGGCTAACCCTTTAAAGCCGATAACAACACCCATCATAGGCTCTACGGCATCAAAGGATAAACCAACCAATACACCAGCTGCAGACCCTAAGGCGGAAGCGAGCATCACTGTTACAGAAATAACTAAAGTAGGGTTAATACCCAATAACGATGCTGTTTCTGTGCTCAAAGATACAGCGCGGATAGCTTTACCGATTTTAGTCTTTTTAATGAGTACATTTAAAATCAACATTAATACAATGGATACACCAAGGCCAATGATTTGAACCATGGAGATTTTGAACATACCAAAATCGATAAGTCCACCGATAAAATCTGGTGGGAATGAACGCGTTTGTGGCCCCCATACAAGCAAGGCTACGCTTTCAATAAAAATAGAAACACCAATTGTAGAAATCAATGGCGCCAAATGGGATACATGTTTCTTGCGAAGTGGACGAAGTGCCACAAATTCTAACAAATATCCAAGAATTGCCCCTACGAGCATAGCCACAAGAATGGCTACGAAGATATTAGCTTCAAAGACTGTCACCATAAATAAACCCACGAAGGCACCTATCATAAAGATGCCTCCGTGAGCCATGTTGATGATGTTCAGCACACCAAACACCAGTGTCAATCCGATAGCTAATACTGCATAGAGACTGCCTAAAGTAAGGCCATTCACTAATTGCTGTAAAAACATCGTGTAACTCCTATTTTTGTAATGCGTCGAACTGACCGTTTTTAATTTGTAAAACTTGAACTTCCATAGATGGGTCACGTTTTTCGTTGAATTGGAATTTACCAGTTACCCCTACGAAGTCTGTAATGCCTTTTAATGCGTTACGGAATTTTTCGCGATCTGTTGTAGAACCTGCCGCTTTTAACGCTGCTTCATACAAGAATACAGCATCATATGCTTGTGCTGCGAATTGGTCTGGTTCATGACCATATTTTTCTACATAAGCTTTGCGGAAGTCACGAACTTTTTGGTCATCTTTATTAGGGAACCAAGGTGTACCTACGATAGCACCATCAGCCGCTGGACCTGCGTTTTTAATGAATGCTGGGCTGTTGAAACCATTGGAACCTACTACTGGTTGGTTCATGCCAAGTTCACGCATTTTTTTCATAATCAATGCACCTTCTTGGTACAAGGAAGCCACAATAATAATATCAGGTTTTGCTTGTTGAATTTTAGTCAACTGTGCAGAGAAATCTGTATCTTTGTCAGCAAATGTTTCTGTCGCTACAATTTGAACGCCTTCAGATTCCAATGCTTTTTTAGCAGTATTGTTTACAGACACCATTTGGTCATTGTTGTTGGAGTACATAATAGCTGCTGTTTTATAACCTAATACCTTGTGAGCTTGACGAATCGCTGCATCTACTGCTAAAGATTCTGGTACTGCATTACGGAAAATGTATTCTCCGATATCAGTGATACCTTCCGCTGTTGTAGACGTACCCAATGCTACCACTTTGTTTTTGTTAGCAATTGGGCCTGCCGCCATCATCTCACCAGATAACATAGGTCCAATGACAGCCACTACTTTATCTTTAGAGATAACTTTGTTCATCGCATTGATGGCTTCGTTTTTGTCACCTTTAGTATCTTCCACTAATAAGTTGATTTTTACATTATTAGCATCGCCGTTAATTTGAGCTACCGCTAATTCTGCACCATTTTTAATGGACTCACCGTACGCAGCTGCTGCGCCAGATGTGGTAGTCAATAAAGCTACTTTTGCTTCATTTGCATTGTTTGTTGATGAACTATTGCCACCGCAACCAGCGATCGCCGCAGCTAAAATAGCCGTAGCACCCAATGCTAGTGCACGTTTGAACATGGATTTTTTCATGTTACACCCTTCCTTTTTAAAAACTCCTCTTTTGGGTTCTCTAACTGTGAAAGTCATTTATACCTTTTCTACTTTATCAGATTAAAGTATAGATGATAGTTCTGTAGAAAACCTATATTTACCTATTATGAATGTAACATGAGTAGTTTGTCAAATATAAATATAAGAATTTAGTTATGCATTAATTTAGTAAGCCTATAATGTATATTTTCCTCATTTTTGTATTTTTATAGCGGACAAATATCTTTTTTGATATATCTATTATATGTAACCCAAAAATATGCGAAACTTATTCCTTAAAAACTTGATAGACTCTACACAAAAAAAGACTGCAAAAACATGTTTTGCATGTTTTTACAGCCTCTTCATACTGTGCTATATAGTAATATACCTACCCCTTACAGGGTGTATAGCATATCTAATTAATTGACCGTATACAAATAATCGTATTGCTCTTGTGTCAATGTATCCAAATCATAGCCCATGGATTGCAATTTCAATTTTGCAATTTCTGCGTCCACTTCATATGGCAACACATGTACATCGTCTGCCATGTCTGCCCCATAGTGCAAGATATATTCTGCCGCCAAGGCTTGCATCGCAAAGGACAAGTCCATGATTTCCGCTGGATGTCCATCACCTGCCGCTAAGTTCACCAAGCGACCTTCAGCTAGTACGTATAATTGGCGACCATCTTGCATATGGTAGGCTTCGATATTTTGACGTACTCGTTCATGAGATACAGCCATGGTTTCTAAATCTTTCACATTCACTTCGCAATCGAAATGGCCTGCATTGCAAAGAACAGCGCGGTCTTTCATCACTGCATAATGTTCTTCCGTAATAACATCTTTACAGCCTGTAACTGTACAAAAAATATCGCCGATTTTAGCAGCTTCTACCATTGGTAATACTTTGAACCCATCAAATACAGCCTCGATAGCTTTAATGGAATCTACTTCGGTAACATACACATGGGCGCCTAAGCCTTTGGCACGAAGCGCTACACCTTTACCACACCAGCCATAACCAGCAACCACCACATTTTTACCAGTTACGGTCAAGTTCGTAGTACGCATGATACCATCCCAAACAGATTGGCCTGTACCATAGCGGTTGTCGAATAAGTATTTACAATTAGAATCGTTAACAGCAATCATCGGGAATGTCAACTGTTCCGCTTCCGCTAAAGCTTTCAAACGGTGTACGCCTGTAGTGGTTTCTTCACTACCACCCAATAAGCGTTCTTTTGCATCGGTTCTTGTAGTATGTAATAAACTTACTAAATCGCCACCGTCATCAATGATAATATGAGGCTTGTGATCTAATGCTTTATTTAGGAACATAGTATATTCTTCATCTGTACAATTGTACCAAGCATATACAGTTAAGCCCATATCCACAAGTCCCGCTGCTACATCATCTTGCGTAGACAATGGGTTAGAACCTGTGACAATCACATCGGCACCACCACGTTTTAAAACAGTGGATAAATACGCAGTTTTTGCCTCTAAATGAACAGACACAACGATAGTTTGACCTTTGAAAGTTTGTTCTTTTTCAAAACGGTCCCCTAATGTGTTCAAAGTAGGCATGAAATTAGCTACCCAGTCGATTTTTTTACGACCTTCTGCAGCTAAGGAAATATCTCGAATTAAAGATTGCATTGGAGTTCTCCTTTAAAGTTCTTCACCATAGATTATAATTGAAAGCCACCATACTCAGCCATACGATGATGCGCTGGATAGTCTGCATTCACATCGATGCCCTTGATGACTTCTTTCACTAGCGATTGTAACTGTTCTGCCATTTGTTGCATCATGTCCACCACTTCACCATGTGTCAAAGCAGATTCAGAAATGCCCGCTGCGTAGTTGGTAACCATGGAAATTGTCATATATGCCATTTCCGCTTCATTCGCTAAGGTCACTTCCGGTACATTTGTCATCCCCACCGTTTGACCACCTAACATGGCATACATGCGAATTTCAGCAGGAGATTCAAAACGAGGACCTTCTGTACATACGTAAGTGCCACCATTGTGAACTGTTAAACCTTGAGATTTCGCTGCACTTTCAACAATACCACGTAACTCAGGGCTATATGGTTCCGTTACATCCACATGGGCCACCGGACGATCGCCACCTTCGTAGAATGTATTCACACGGTTTTTCGTAAAGTCTAGGAATTGGTCCGTCAACACAAAATGACCAGGTCCAAAGTTTTCATCCAAAGAACCAACCGCCGTAGTAGATACAATGAACTTAACACCTAATTTTTTCAAGCCCCAAATGTTAGCACGATAATTAATCTTGTGCGGTGGAATGGAATGATCACGGCCATGACGGGCTAAGAAATACACCGTCTTGCCCTCATAGGTGCCGCATACATAATGAATTTCACCATACGGCGTCATAAGCGAAGATTCCGTCATAGTTTCAAACATATTTGGGTCGTACACACCAGTACCACCAATAATAGCAATTGCTGACATATCGTTCCTCCTTGTGAAAAGTAGAAAAATATCTGTATGATTAATTATAGCATGGAATGGGCTGTTTCCAACAAAATTTTAAGAAAACATCCCCACATTAGCATAGATTCCATGTGGGGATTTATTATATATGTATTAAGTATTATATTAGAGACTCTACTTTTTCTTTGCTTTGAAAACCTAGTAATCTCGTGCTCTTGTCATCAATGCATATTTTGTTTATCGTTTGCTTTAGATATCCCCAATCATATGTAGGATTAATTTGTCGGACTAATTCCATAATAATTAATAAAACTATCGCAAAACGATTTGTTGCCTTCTTCGCTCCCTCAATTTCATTATAAACAATATAATCGTACCATGACAATCTTGCTTTAGGTTTTTTTCTTACCTTAATGTCTATCAAATTACCATTATGTGCACATATATTTCTTATAAAATAAATACATTTTAACCAGGACATTAGTTCATTATTAGTACATCCGTATATGCTAGCCAACCTATTTAAGTTTTTCTCACTTAACATATCTAACATTTTTACAATCATGCCAAATGTTAGTAAATCAAATGCAATCCAAACTGTAGGAAATCCTTCATCATTAAAATTTTCTTGATTTGAGTTTAAATTATACGACATTCTTTTTAATGAACCCAAAAGTGCTTCTTTTACAAGAAATTCTTGTTGGCAAATGTACTCTTTCGTAGTTTTTTCTTTATTACACCACTTGGAAAAATCTAAATATCCAAAAGCTCCATATCTTTCGCCTAATATGTTAGCAAAATTGGCATTTATGGAAATTTCAACTTCCTCAATAGCATGAAGAAGAAATATTCTTAAATCTTTATCCTGGTAATAACGTTTTATAATATCTTTAAACTTTAAACCTTCATATGATATTTTACCTTTATCTAAATTAATAGCTAAAGGATTGGCAATATTCTTTAACTTATAATAGTTTATATGTTGAAATATAAAACTATCCACTTCTGAAACACTCATACCTTTATCTGAAAACAATGTTAGCAATTCATCGTGTGATAACGCCTTTGGTGTATTCATAATATTCCCTCAACAATATACAAAAAAAGCCCCACGTCAGAATGTATCTGTCCTTGCGGATGTGGGGGGTTTGTCTTATACATAGGATAATCCTAATTTCAAAAATTGTCAATGTTTATTCTATCTTTATCTGCATTAAATTATAAAAAATATATCAACTCAAGTCAATATTCATTATAACGATTACATGTATCATTATGAACGACATATGATATTGTCATAGTATAAACATAAATGAATTTGTCAAAGC
>CAUUIH010000043.1:0-10713 GCA_963545165.1 uncultured Veillonella sp. | reverse complement strand
GCTTAGTACCACTAGATACACCCAAAGATTGTAACATATCGGTAGTATCGGTAGGCTGCTTCGTAATAATATTAATGATACCACCCATAGCATCTGATCCATATAAAGCAGAAGAAGGTCCACGAACAATTTCAATGCGATTCACTTGGTCTAAATTAATGCGGCGCAGCGTGTATACATTTGTCGTATTAGATGCGTCTTCACCGGCTAAACGACGGCCGTTTACGAGCACAAGAGAGTGGCGTGATTCCATACCACGAATCATCACCTGATTACCAGTCATACCTGCTTCTGATAAATTAATATTTTCCACCAATTGTAGAGCACTTTCTACCGTATCTGCTCCTAAACGTTTCATATCATCTTGCGTAATTAATTGTACAGCTGCAGAACTATTCCTAATAGTTTCTGCTTGTTTCGAAGCCGTAACAACCGCCATATAATTATCACTTGCCTCCATTGCATGTGTCACATATATAGGCGCTAATAAAGTGCTGAAAATAGCTCCGCATAAGGATGCTTTTAAAAGTTTATTCATGATAAAACCTCCTAAAAATTATTCATATAATGCTTTGTACATTAGTTCTAATGTTTCTGTAATCCGTGTGCCAGGATTCAATGCAAATAAACCTCCAGGAACATAGTAAATCTGCCCCGTTTCGACTGCTTGTACATGTTGCCAAGCTGGGTTTGATTGCATTTCTTTCACAAAGGACTCTTTAATCGATGGATCAGGATACATGACCACAAAAATAATACGTTCAGGATTCTGCTCTTGAACGAACTCTAAACTTAATGGTACATAAGGAGCAGTACCTCCTATATACTTGCCAATATTATTAGCCCCTAAACTATCCAATAATTTACCGCTAAAAGAACAATCAGTACTTACATTCAAATTACCTGGCGTTCCTAGTAATAACAAGGTTTTAGGGTGTGGCTTGTCTTTTATTTTTTCTTTATATGTAATTAATGCTTGGTCTATTTTCTGTATTTCCTGTTTACTTATTTCTTCATGGTCTGTCAGTTCACCAAATAACTGTAAAGATCGATTGACGTCTTCAAAAGAATCTAAATCATTAATGTATAAAGGAATATTTGCTGATGCTAACGCCTCTCTTAGTTTGATATGATTTGCTATATTCATGCCAATCACCAAATCAGGATTTAGACTAATAATCTTTTCTACATCTGGATTATATGTATTTCCTACAGAAGGGATATCTTTCACCTTATCTTTTAATTCTCCCGATAACGAAGCAGCATCCATACGGCCCACTATATTTCCTTGTACCGCTAAGTACATATCAATATTCGCTGTATTCAATATCACTACGCGCTTAGGATGAGTCGGCATAACAACGGATGCACCAGTCTTATCGATTTCCGTTCTTGTGGAGCTTTCTTGAGTGATTGCACTTAGTTGATGATCTGTCCAAGAACAACCTGATATGACCATTATGCCACAAAGGAAGGATGCACATGCCAGAGATTTCCATAGTTGCATTACTATTCTCCTAATAAAAAAATCCATTCTCCCTATAGAAAATGGAACTTATCCGAACACTATATATAATGAGCACTTGCTCAACTGTTAACTTAATTTTACAATATGTTAAATCAACTCATTTTATAGTAATATAAATGAAAACTTTTGTCAATAAAAGAGAGGCCATAAAGACCTCTCATCTATATAGAATAGCTATAGCCACTCAAAACTAACCTAGATCAATCATAAATATTGATAATAGTATAATTTAGAGCTCATAGTATACACTATTTACTTTTACCAACAAACACTTGTATGGACTCATATTTTGGTTCAATAATAGTGTTTCCCATAAAGTCTAGAACACCATATTTACCATGCTGTTTGTAGACTACGCTCTCTAAAGTAGCTGTATCCACCTTAGATGTGTCTGATGGCAATTGCAATATACTTTCACCTGTTAATGGATTTACTAGATATGTAGTATTTGCTTGTTTCCCGATTAATCCACTGTAGATACCATGGAACGGCTTAGGTGCCGTAATTGAATCATAGCTTTCACCGATTTCACAGAATGTATCTAATGAAATCATTCGATAGGAAGAGCCAGATTTACCTACCAGCACTGTAGGAGCTACTACTTCTAATTTTGAATACACAAAAGGAAGTACTGTGGTATTATCTTGTTTTTTTACACCCCAACGTCCTTCTTCATCTTGTAAAAGAAAGGCCCCTAACTCTGGCATATAGGTAATATTTTTATAAACCATCGGGAACACTTCAATGCCCTCTTTAGTATACAATCCAAAACGACCATCTTTATATGTCATAATCCCTGCTTCCGTTAATGGGCTGACCATCTGATTTTTTGAAGAAATGACTTCTTTCCCTGTTTTGTCAATGTATCCACGTTTTAACTTAGAGGTTGTCCATGCATAATCTGTTTCACCATAAGTAGCTTGATGATAGAATGCACCCTTCACCAAAGCTGCTGCAAGTGTGTTAAAAATACCACCAAAGTTGAGCCCATGAGCTTTTCGTGTCACTCTGGCTAATCCATTTTGGTAGGGTTCAACGCCATCATAGTCTTTGATAGAAAATAAAATGTTTCCTTTTTCATCAATAGCTACCTTTTGCTTATTACCTAATAAGACAAAGGCGATCCCTTCACTGAAAGGAGCTAATACACGTTGAATACGTTCACCTTCCACTTGCTGTGGCATTGGTATCTTACGTGTTTGAGCTCCCTCTGTTTGGGAAATAATTTTCAAAGCTGTAGATGAATCTATAGGATTACCTTCATCATCAAAATATGAGATAGATCCATCTGTTTGATACCCAGAAATAAGTCCCGTATTTTGATTCCACGCAAGAGATGTAAATATCTCATCTGATTTATATTCTCCAGTTCGAGCATTAAATAGCGCTACTAATTTATTTGTAATACCTACACTATGTAAGTCACCATACAATTCAGTATCCAATTTAAATGGCTTACTATGCAGCATTTGACCTGCTAGATTATAATAGTTGGTTGCCTCACCTTTCATGGCATAGATTAATCCAGTAGGTGATACCTCAACATGCTTTGTTGGCATAACAATGGAAGAACCAGTATTCACCTTTTCTAATACTGTTTTGCCTGCCTCTTCATATAGTACAATGTCTAACTTTCCTGTACTATCTAGGCTACCTATATGCAACTCTTTTTTAGGTCCCATCACAGGTTGCCCATCTGATGACAGAATAACGTTACCATCTTTGGATTTACCAATGTAATAATACGGCGCACGACTAAGCTTTTCCATTTGTGATTGCACATGACTTACATTGTTTGCTTGTTCTGCCACCGTATAGGTTTTATCTGGATACTCAATATGCTTGCTGAAAGCGCCTATTACAAAACCCCTGCCTCCATAATAGCCACGCATATATTCCATGCCCCGATAATAACCTACACCGTGATAACCAACACCTCCAGAGACATGTGTTTCTGCTTGTGCTATAAACGGCGTAACCACAGTAGATATACTTGCTAAAACAAGTCCTAGTGCTAACTTCTTACATATTTTCATAAAAGCTCCTACTACGCTTGAAATACAGCTTGTGCTTGAGCAATTTCATAACGCAATTTTTCCTCATCAATGGTCAATAATTCTTTATCTTTCATCACCACTTTACCACCCACAAGAACGGTAGTAGCATCTGATGAATTAGCCGCATACACTAAGGAGGCTACATCATTATAGCGAGGTTGCCAATGCAATCCCGATGTATCATAGAGCACAATATCTGCACGATATCCTACCTCTAATAGGCCCAAATCATTGTAATCTAATGCTTTACCCCCCATCACTGTACCAAGCTCCCAAGCCGTTTGGGCTGGTATAGCCAATGGGTCGTATAAACGAGCTTTATGTAGCATAGCTGCTAAACGCACTTCTTCTAGCATATCTGCATTATTGTTGCTAGCAGAACCATCTGTTCCTAAGCCTACCACAATTCCTTTAGCCAGCATTTCTGGCACTGGTGCAATGCCACTGGCTAATTTTAAGTTAGATTGTGGATTATGTGCTACGCGAACAGATTTTTCTTTCATAATATCCATGTCTTCATCTGTTACATGCACACAATGAGCTGCTAAACAACCTAAATCAAATAAACCCAAGTCATTCATATGCGCAATAGGAGTTTTACCAGTAGCTTTTATAACATTCTCTACTTCTCCTTTTGTTTCACTTAAATGCATATGAACTTGCGCCCCCAAATCATGCCCTAATTGAACCACCCGTTCTAAATACGCATCAGGGCATGTATAAGGTGCGTGAGGTCCTAACATCACTTTAATTTGATCTTGGTTGTAACCGTGATAGGTTTCGAACAATTCTCTGCTTTCTACTAAAGCTTGTTCTGCTGTAGGCGCTACACCAGCCATACCACGAGATAAAACGGCACGAATACCTGTTTCTTTAATAGCCTCAGCAGTTTGATCCATAAAGAAATACATATCACTAAAACATGTAGTACCTGAACGGAACATTTCTGCAATCCCTAATTGTGTACCCCAATAGACTAAGTGGTTATTTAATTTGGCTTCTGCTGGCCAGATGGCAGTTTGCAACCAATCCATTAACTCTAAATCATCTGCGTAATTACGCAATAAGCCCATAGCAATATGAGTATGCGTATTTACCATTCCTGGAGCCGCCAGCATACCTTTACCATCAATCACTTCTTTCGCTTGAGGTGCAGCCTCATTAGATACAAATTCTTTAATGTATCCATTTTCAATGACGATGGCAGTATCTCTTACAATTGTATTTTCTTGTAACACATCTACATGTGTGATAACAACATCAACCATGTTCAACTCCTATTTGTTTTTCTTTTCTTGTAAATTACGAATGCTTTCGTTAAACGGAGGTAGCAACACGCCTTCTTCTGTAATAATAGCCGTCACTAACTCATGAGGTGTTACATCGAACGCAGGATTCAACACTTCAATGCCTTGTGGTGCCGAAGGCACACCTTGGAATTTCAATACCTCTTGGGGATTACGCATTTCAATAGGGATATGCGCTCCTTTTTCCATGGAGAAATCAAAGGTACTATAGGGAGCTGCTACATAGAAAGGAATGTTATGATGTTTTGCCAATACGGCTACACTATAGGTACCAATTTTATTCGCCACATCACCTTCTAAGGTAATACGGTCAGCCCCTACAATCACTGCATCAATAAGGCCTTGTTGCATAGCGTAACCAGCCATATTGTCAGTTTGTAATGTCACAGGAATACCATCTTCATGAAGTTCAAAGGCCGTCAAACGAGACCCTTGTAATAGAGGTCTTGTTTCATCTGCATACACGCGTTCTAGCTTTCCTTGCGCATGCACTTCTCGGATGACGCCTAATGCAGTACCTATTCCTGCTGTAGCCAAAGCTCCTGCATTGCAATGGGTCAAAATGCGATATCTTTCTTTATCTTGAAATAAGGTAGCACCATGTTTTGCCATGCTTTTATTTAGGGCAATATCTTCCGTATCAATGGCGATAGCTTCTTGTACAAGAACTGCATCTAGGTCACCAATCTCTCCTCTGAAAGTATCTACCACACGTAATACTCGATCGATAGCCCACATTAAGTTAACCGCTGTCGGTCTCGTTTGGCGTAAGGTTTCCGCAAAAGCTCTAAATTCAGACAAAATCTCTGCACTAGCCCCACCACGATGATAGCTTTCACGGAAGGCAAGAATTAAACCATAGGTCGCCGCTACACCAATAGCAGGGGCCCCACGCACACGAAGCATCTTAATAGCCTCAGCCACTTGACGCCAGTCGGTGCAACGTACATATTCTACAGATGTAGGTAATTTTGTTTGATCTAAGATGATAACTTCTGAACCATTCCATTCAATACTTTTCATACTGTTCCCTCCATAGAAACAATTAGCATCAATGTGTTTCTTCAATTAATAAGCTTTGCATATCTTCTTTAGAAAAATGATATTTTTCATTACAATAATGACATGTCAATTCTGTCACTTCATCTTGGGCTAATTCTTGTTTGTCATGCATTGGTAAACTTGCTAATCGGTCAAAAAATCGTTCTCTACTGCAAGGACATGCAAAATGAATACGTTCGTTGTAGACTTCTTGCACTGTGAATCCATCTAAGATACGCTCCATCAAATGTTCTGCATTAGGATTCGATTTCAAATAATTAGTAACAGGTCCAATCGTTTTTAGATTCGCTTCAATTTTATCGAATGCATCATTTGTTACATCTGGTAAGGCTTGTACTAAAAAACCACCTGCCACGATAGTATGATAATCTGGATCTACTAATACACCGAGGCTTAATACTGAGCCCACTTGTTCAGACATAGCTAAATAATAGGCTAAATCTTCCGCCACTTCACCTGTTTGAATCGGGCTTTGAGATGTATAATTTTGACGAAGTTTAGTAAATCGTGTCACTTGTACTTCCCCATTACGACCTACTGCAGCTCCCACATCTAACTTACCTTCTCGTAATAATGGCACATCTACATGCGGATGATCTACATAGCCACGAACTGTATTATTGCTAAATGCATCGACATGAACAATCCCTAAAGGACCATCGCCACGCAATCGGATGCTCACATTTTCATCATTTTTAAAATCACTAGCCATTAATATAGCTCCAGTCATAGTACGACCTAATGCGGCTGTGGCTGCTGGCCATAAATCATGGCGAACTCTCGCCTCTTCTACTGTATCAGTGGTTACGGCTATAGAAAGACGTAATCCTTCTGCTGTTGTATAACGTTTAATAAAATCCACGGATATCCTTCTTTCTACATAGATTCCAATAGATTAATCATTTCGATAGCACCCATAGCGCAATCAAAGCCTTTATTGCCAGCCTTTGTACCAGCTCGTTCGATAGCTTGTTCAATATTTTCTGTTGTGACTACACCGAACATGACAGGTACGCCAGAGTCTAACGACACATGGGCAATACCTTTTGCTACTTCATTACAAACATAATCATAATGGGTAGTAGCACCACGAATGACAGCCCCTAAACAAATCACCGCATCGTATTTGCCGCTTTTTGCCGCTTTTTGAGCAATTAGAGGAATTTCAAATGCTCCTGGAACCCAAATCGTTGTGATGTCGCCTTCTTGCACATCATGACGCAACAATGCATCTTTAGCCCCACTAATCAATTTAGATGTGATGAACTCATTAAAACGGGAACCGATAATTGCAAATTTCTTACCTGTACCTATTAATTTACCTTCTTGAATCATTGAAATTCTCCTTTATTTATATAAAACATATCTATGGACCTAAGTACGTTGTACATTAGGTATTATTTTCATATATTGTTTATTACAACATATGACGCATTTTTTCTTTTTTCGTAGTTAGATATTTTGCATTAACGCTATTTGCCTTAATCACAATAGGGACACGTTTGGAAACTGTAATACCCCAACGTTCTAAATCCTCTTTCTTTTCAGGATTGTTTGTTAATAATTTAACACTTTTTACATCTAATTCTCGTAACATTTGTGCTGCTAACGAGTATTCACGCATATCTGGAGGGAAACCCAATTTAACATTTGCTTCCACTGTGTCATACCCTTGATCCTGTAGCGTATAGGCTTTAATTTTATTTGTTAATCCAATACCACGTCCTTCTTGGCGCATGTAGATTACAATACCTTCACCTTGCTCTTCAATGGAGCGCAAGGCATTTTCCAATTGTTCCCCACAGTCACAGCGGTGAGAACCAAATACATCACCTGTTAAGCACTCAGAATGAATACGCATCAATACATCAGATTTTCCACGTACGTCACCTTTTACAATCATAAGATGTTCTTTATGATCTACTTCATTTTTAAATACAATGATGCGGAATTCACCAAATTTGGTAGGCAATTTTGTTTCTGCTGCAATGCTTACTAATTTATCATGTCGCTTTCTGTATTCCACTAAGGCTTCGACAGAGGCGATCTTTAAATTATGTTTTTTACTGAAAGCCAATAAATCATCCATACGTGACATATAACCTTCATCATTGGTAATTTCACAAATTGCTGCTGCTGGGTATAATCCAGCCAATTTACAAAGATCAATGGATGCTTCGGTATGTCCTTGACGAACTAATACTCCACCTTCTTTATAACGCAATGGAAATACGTGTCCAGGACGTCTAAAATCTTCTGATTTTGCATTGGGATCGATGAGCTTTTGCATCGTTACAGCACGTTCTTCTGGCGAAATACCAGTGGTCGTATCCACATGGTCCACAGATACGGTAAACGCTGTTTCATGATTATCCGTATTCTTTTCTACCATTTGAGAAATACCAAGACGTAGCAAATCACGCTCCAACATCGGTGTGCACAATAAACCTCGCGCCTCTTTGATGATAAAATTAATGCTTTCACGGGTAGCAAATTCAGCAGCCAGTACTAAATCACCTTCGTTTTCACGACTTTCATCATCTACAATAATCACAGGCTTTCCTGCTTTTAAATCTTCAATTACTTCTTCAATAGAATTTAATGTATAGGACATGCGTATCATTCCTTTCTATAAAAAGCCATTACGCACCAAAGTATCCATCGTTACTGTACTAGTATTAGTAGATTCCTGATGAGTTTCTTTCATAAAATGCTCAATATAACGGCCCAAAATATCTGTTTCTAAGTTCACGGTGGTGCCAATAGTAGCATATTGCAAAATCGTATTTCCAATGGTATGAGGAATGATAGATATTTCAAACCATCCAGGACCGACCTTGGAAACTGTTAAACTAGCACCATCTACCGTGATAGATCCTTTGTATATGACATAGTGTAGAATACCATCCTCAGCAGCGATGCGGAACACAATGGAATTTCCCACATGGTCTTTACCGATAATCTTACCTTGACCGTCCACATGCCCTGCCACAACGTGGCCACCAAAACGACCATTGGCTGCCATAGCTCGTTCTAAATTTACCTTACTACCCGTAGAAAGATTGAATAATGTTGTCATTTTGACGGACTCTGGCATGACATCTGCTGTAAATCTTTGGGTTCCTATAGTGGTTGCTGTTAAGCACACACCATTGACTGCTACAGAATCGCCAATGTTTAAGTCATCGAAAATAACGGTTCCTGCAATTTCAAGGGTAAGTGAGCTTTGGGAACGTTTTACACTCTGTATAGTCCCTATTTCTTCAATGATCCCCGTAAACATAAACGCCTTCTCTTCCTCTTCGATAACTAATTATTTTCATATTATCACCAACAGCCATCACTTCATCAATATCTAGCTGTACAGCTTCCTCTAAACTAGAAAAACCTAAACCTCCCACAGCTGGGGTAGCTCCAATACCTCCAATAATACGATTTCCAATATAGGTCACCAATTTATCAAAGGATTTACTTTCCACAAAACTAGCTACGACTTGGCTACCGCCTTCAATGAGCAAACTCATACATTGACGAGCACCTAGTTCTTCCAAAATAAAAGAAATATCTAATCCTCTTTCATTCGATGGCGTCACAATGACTTCTGCGCCCTTATCACTGAAAGCTCCCATTTGCTCTAGTCCACACTCTTCGCCAACAAAAATTGTTATGTTCCGATTAGGTACTGTCCAAATGGTTGCATCTAGTGGAGTTCTACCATGAGAGTCTAGAATATATAAGTGCGGTTGATTTTCTACTGTTTCCTGTGGTAGACGACAACTTAGTAATGGGTCATCCGCTATTATTGTGCCTACACCTACTAACATACCATCTACTTCTTTTCGAATACGATGCCCATCGAGCCTCGCTTCTTCGTTAGTAATCCATTTTGATTCACCACTGGCAGTAGCAATCTTTCCATCTATGGACATGGCAGATTTTAAAATTACAAAAGGCTTTCCAGTTTTGATATATGTAATAAAAGCTTCATTCATTTCCACACATTGTCGCTCTAAAATACCAACTTCAACTTCTATACCTGCTTCTCGTAGCATCTCTAAGCCTTTACCTGCTACTAATGGATTTGGGTCAATCATACCGATGACAATCCGTGAGATTCCTGCGGCTATCACTCGTTTAGCACAAGGCGGTGTTTTCCCATAATGCGAACATGGCTCTAACGTTACATACAAGGTAGCTCCTCTAGCATCCATACCAGCTTGATGTAGAGCATATACCTCTGCATGAGGTTCACCTGCTTTTTGATGATATCCTTCACCAATAATGCGACCATCTTTTACAATAATAGCCCCTACCATCGGATTCGGAGATGTACATCCTCTTGCTTTTTCTGCTAATTCAATCGCTTTTGCCATATATTTTTCATCAGTTGTCATATGTGTCATGGCTCACCTCTACACAAAAAAGGGACTATATACATAGTCCCCTTAGCATTCCAAATATTTGATAGCATACACAATAGCCATCAATATACTGTCTTTTCCCATCCAGACTTTACTGTCGGTTCCGGAATATCACCGGATCTGCTCTCAAGAGCTTGCGGACTATTATACCGCCGGTCAGGAATTGAGGTTACCCTCGCACCTTGCCTCAAAGACTTATGTATTTGATTGTAGTTCTTATCTTTATAAGATGAGTTTATTGTATCATAGATTTCTTGATATAGCAATGAAAGTTGCCATTCAGGACGGTGTCAAGTTTTTGTTGGAAAAATAATTGCCTAGCTTTAATAGAGGGTTCC
>CAUUIH010000042.1:0-11016 GCA_963545165.1 uncultured Veillonella sp. | reverse complement strand
TAATATATATATTCTCATCTATATCACTCCTCGGTATAGATTAACAAAGATCAATGAACTTACCATGAGGACCCGCCCAAGGCAACACGTGAAAGGCCTCTTTCTGGCAAAGAATCCAATCTTCCTTTAAAGGGATAATCTGACCTTGTGCTACCGCTTGTTGCACCGCTTCATCGCCTTCCAAGACAATCGCATTGGATGCATCGATTGTCACCTCGGTTGCGACTCCTCGGTAGCCTTTCATAGTCCACTTGCGATGGCTAAAGACATGAGTCACTTCCTTTACCATAGGTCGTTCCATCGTTACGGTAACTCCAATGGATTTTAGCAACTCAATGAGTTCTGTTTTACGGCTCTCTGCCATGCCACCTTCTATACTCGGAAATTCCCACATCCCTTGCAGCAAGCCCTCTTTCGGTCTCCGATGGAGCACATAATAGCCCTCTAGAGTTTGGATAATCCCTACGTAAAGCTGCACAGATTGTACCTTTGTTTTCTTAATCCGTATCGGCAATTGTTGCTCTGTCCCCTCTGCTTTGGCCTTACAATCTTGTACTAAGGGGCAGGATTCACACCGAGGTGTTTTAGGGATGCAAATAGAAGCGCCAAAGTCCATGAGGGCTTCATTGAAATCGCCTGGTCGATCATAGGGCATGGTGTCTTCTACCAAGGTGGTAATCGTCTTTTTGCCTATCGTACCAAGAATATCTTCATGGATGTTATACAGACGAGCATAGACACGTAACACATTGCCATCTACGGCAGGTTCACGAAGGTTATACGCAATGGAAAGTACTGCTCCAGCTGTATAGGATCCTACCCCTTTCAGGGATTCCATTTCCTTTCGTGTCCGCGGCACTTGGCCTCCATAGGTTTCTACCACTTCTTTCACACCTTGGTGTAAATTACGTGCCCTGGAATAATACCCTAACCCTTGCCAAGCACGAACTACTGTATCTTCCTCGGCACTGGCTAAACTTTCTAATGTCGGAAATTGCAATACCCAGTTTTCAAAATAGGGGCGCATGGCCTCAATCCGTGTTTGTTGAGACATCACTTCCGACACCCAAATCCGATAGGGATCTTTACTTTCACGCCAAGGCAAGTCACGCTTATGTACATCGTACCAATCTAATAAATGCTGTGTCCATGCCACTTGGCTTTGTGGTGCTCTTTGTTTCACTTGTTCTACTTGTTTCACTGCAACCCCTCATATATCCAAGCCGTCACACGGTCCACCTCGTCGCTTTCCAGGACCTCTTCTACGGCCATGAATTGCATGGATTCTATAGTACTATTATCTTCTTTGAAAGTAATGACACCTTTCAACTTCTCGCCGCGCCAAATCCGTGGAATCCACTCTTCGTCACCAGCCCACATATGATCAAAAGGAGTATTCTCCAACGTAAACCAATGAGGCTCCATTTCTTCTGATTCCAAAGGAATACCTTGAAATTGTTCCACTATATATACATAACTAATATGGCTTAACTTTGGGGAGTAAGGAAATTGAAAATCCAATAAAGCCACTGGCTGTAGGTCCGTTTCTTGCACCAGCAAGGACACTTCCTCAAAGACCTCGCGCACAGCGCAAGCACGGAAACTTTCACCGTCCTCGATTTTACCACCAAATCCATTATAATAACCGGCGCCAAAGCCGCGTTTTTTAAGTCCTAATAAAAATAAATTATCCCGTTTGGGAAAGCATAATGTTGTAGGTTTCATAGTTCCTCCTATTCTTTTTTTATTATATCATGTTTCACACTTTCATAAACCTCGCCCCCTATGATACTATAGTATTAGTGAGGTGAACTATGAAAGAACCATTAATTTTTGATATTGCTTTGGGACAAACCAAACCCGACAGCATGCACAATCGCGACGGGCACTGCCCATTTTGCGACCCCTCGCAACTAACTGATATACTAGATACATCTGGGTCCATCATTTGGCTCATGAATAAATACCCTGTATTAGAGCGTACATGGCCTACTGTTATCATTGAAACGCCGCCCCATGTGCATACGGAATATTCTAAACTTCCTTTTTCTGATGCGGTCCATATTTTAGAATTTGGCAGGACCAAATGGGAAGAGGTGAAAGCTAACCCTCGGTTTACATCGGTCTTATTTTTTAAAAACTATGGTCCTATGTCTGGTGGCTCCATCTACCATCCTCATAGCCAAATTATCGGCTTAGAAGACTATGATTACCGCGAAGATATTCATAAAGAACATTTTGATGGATGGCTCATCCATGAAGAAACGGGCCTGCGTATAACCTTATCCAATCGTCCTATTCATGGCTTCTTTGAGTTTAATATACGATTTGATCCACAATTAGATACACCTATACTGGCCAACTACTTACAGCGCACTTTACGATATCTATTAGAAGGCTTTTCTAAATATGCAAAATCGTATAATCTATTTTTCTACGATATCAATGACGGCTTTCACTACCTCAAAATCGTGCCACGCTATATCACATCGCCTTTAGTGATCGGCTATGGGATTCCACAAGTGTGCCACGAAACACGAGCCTTAGAGGTCATCCGTCATATACAGCCATATTTACACAATTCTTTGGAGGTTTAATGAAAGTTTTTGCCATTGGCGATTTACACCTATCTGGGCAACCACCAACAAAACCTATGACCATATTTGGTCCACACTGGGATAACCACTGGGAACGTATCCAAGCACACTGGCGAGAACATATAGAGCCTGATGACCTAGTTTTTTTAGTGGGCGACATGTCTTGGGCTATGCGCCTCAGTGATGCTCAAGTGGACTTGGACGCTATCTCTGATTTACCAGGTCAAAAATTTATGATTCGTGGCAATCATGATTATTGGTGGACAAGCCTACAAAAAATGAATACCCTTATGGAAGGGCGTATCACTTTCTTGCAAGGTAGAGGTCTGTACCACAATGGCATCGCCTTCGGTGGTACAAAAGGGTACATCTATCCACAAGATCCTTTTTTTAAAGAAGCTGATGACCGCCACATCTATGAACGGGAATTAATGCGCACCAAAGCGGCTCTAGACGCTATGGAAACTGCTATTACTGAAAGTGGAGATGATCCCTCTCAGGTAACACGCATACTGTTACTACACTATCCGCCTACCTTGGAAAACCATGCCAACGGTTTTACAGCCCTATTAGAGCAGTACCATGTAGATCACTGCGTATTCGGTCATTTACATGACAAAACATCCTTTCAAAAAGTACCTTCCCATTGGGGGCGCACACAATTACACTTAGTCTCAGCAGACGCTGCTAATTTTATGATGAAGGAGATACCATGAGCCGTATCCACAAAGAACACTTACAAGCAGGGTACATCTTTGGTGACCCTCATAACGAAGAATACCTATACCTACCAGCAGGGGAAGTCGGCTCTAGCGACCCTCGATGCATCTTTGAACAAGGACCTACAAAAGAAGACCTAACCTTAGACGAAGCATGCCGTATCATTGATCGCTATACACTAAAGCCGTGTAAACACCCTAGTTTGGGTAAACGGTCATTTTAAAATAGTATATACCAAAAATCAGTAGTATTAAGCAAAAAACTATGCTATACTAAATACAAGAAAAGAAGAGCCATCAACGTGTCTTAGGCGTTAGGCTCATCTCAAAGGATATAAATAGTGATGAAGCCTAACGTGTTAAGTACTTTCGATACTTATCAACGATACCCTTAAGGAACGCCGTTACGTGTAGAACACCAATGGCGTTCTTTTTTTGTCTATACAGAGAAACACAAGAAGAACACGACATATTCCGGAGCAAACCTAACGTAGTATCAGTTTGTGGAGGAATGTGGCGTGCTTTGCCCTTTGCTTAACAAAAACGTCACTGGTTTCATAACGAAGCCAGTGACGTCTTAAAAGGGAGTATTTTATGTTGTTTGTATTATGTTTGTGTTATTTGTATTTATATAGTAAGGGAGTTTTAAGGAGAGTCATACTAAGATTAGTATTTACTAGTTTTCATTTCTACATTGATAACTTCACCAGTCATCGCATCTACTTTGACTTCAGCTTCTTTACCACTGCCATCAATCATATCTAATTCATAAACTAGACGACCTTTTTCTTTTTCTACAGACCAGTCCATCGCTTCAAACGTGCCGCCCACTTTTTCTTGAGCTTTTGTTTCTGCTACTTCTGGCATGATAATATCATCTACATTAAATCCTTTAGACATGCTATGACTGCCCTTCATAGCTTGACCATACATCATGGAGCCATGTTGTTTCATATGTTTACCTTGTTTCATAGGTTTTACTTCTGTATTTAAAATGTCTCCATTTTCACGGATATGCATTTCAATTTTTAAGCCATCTACAATACCATCTACTTCGTAAGTTGGATTATGTTTTCCATCATAAGAAATACCTACAATTTGTGCATCTGGATATAAGGATTTAAACTTTGTAACTACACCTTTATAATCTACATCACTCAATGGTAATACGCTAGGCACTACACTACCTACACCATTCCAAGCATTAATTTTTGCCATTTGGTCTGCAGGCATACTTTGCATCATAGTTGTATTAGCAGCATTTGCTACACCACTCGCCATCATAAGGCCTGCACCTAGAGCCATCACAGCAGCTCCTAAACGAAACATTTTTTTCATAGTTTCCTCCTTCACGTGCTTTGTGCATCGTGTCTTATTTTTAATTAAGGAATATTTGTTATTTCTAACTTGCTTATATCTTACACCCCATCTATGAAAGAATGATGAAAAAAATATGAGCCTTCTATGAAATTATAATGAATATAACATGAACTTTTAAACACAAAAGAGACAACACCGAAATGTTGTCTCTTTATCTGTTTAAGTATGCTAGTTTAATCGTTAATGTTTAACTAATGTCAAAAGATCTTCTAATTGAGGGAAGAACGCTTGTCCGAAGTAAGTGAGAATACCAAAAACGATTAGATATAACAAGAAGTATTTAGACACATGAACCATGATAGAACTTGCATCGATAGAGTGACGTAATTGGTCAGCTTTTTGTGCATCGATTTTGTGTTCTTCGATGTATGCGTTAAGAGCAGGACCTACGGCACCGATGGCAATCGCAATACTTTGTGGGGAGAACATTTTACCAACACCAGCGGAACCAGAGTTAGTTGCTGCCAACCACAATGCTAATGTATCGTGACCAGGAGTCAATTGATGAGCCGCTGCTGTTTGCAATGGTCCGAACAATACGTTCGCATTTGTACCGGAACCTGTCAAGAACGCACCTAATGCACCAATTACAGGAGCAAATGCAGGGTACATAGTACCAGTAGCAGCTACCAATGCATTCGCAATCATACCAGTCATACCGGAGTATGTCATCAATTTAGCTGTTACAACTACAGAAATGATTGTTACATATGTTAACTTCAATGTTTTTAATGTATTTGTTAATACATATTTTTGAGTACCAAGCCCCGCTTTTTGAATAAAGCCACCAATTAAAGCAGAGATAAAGATCATAATACCAGGAGTTGCAATCCACACAAATGTGTAAGGTTTTGCATTCACACCTGCGTGAATAGGTACAGACGTTTTAAATACCATCAATGCATGATATACAGGTGGTACTAATTTGGATGTACCAATTAACAAGATAAAGATCAAGATAAATGGAGATGCTGCAATCAAGCCTTCTTTAGCTGATACTTTTTTTGCTCCCATATCAACTTTATATTCTGGGTCGTTAACAGGCATGATTTTCGCAATAGCAATAATAACAGCCATAATAACAATAGATGAGCCCATAACAGCAAGTTCTGGACCACCTGCGTACATATTAATTAATAACTCAGGAATAGCTAATGCAAAACCAGCAATAATAGTTTGAATAAATACACCCTTAATGGCTTTCACACCACCAGCGATAATACCAACAATAAAGAGTGGAGTCACCACATTTAAAATGAATAATTGTGCTGCAATGAATGTACCTAATTCAGCTGGTTGTAAACCAGTTAAAGATGCCAACGTTGTAGTTGGAATCGCAATAGAACCAAATGTAGTTGGTACAGAGTTCGCTACTAGACAAGCCAAAATAGATTTCAATGGATCGAAGCCTACTGCTACCATCATCGCTGCTGGAATCGCAACGGCTGTACCGAAACCTGCCATACCTTCCATAAAGTTACCAAAGCCCCAAGCTAATAATAGGGCTAAAATACGCATATCACTAGTTACGGAAGATAACATGATTTTGATTGTGTCCATCGCTTTTGTATGAACCACTAATTGGTATGTAAAAATTGCTGCTGTAATAACCAAAAGAATTGGCCAAACTGCAAGAGCTACACCTTCCATAGCCCCTGTATACATGATATAAGCATTTTCTCCATAATAGAAAACTGCCAAAATATATGTACCAATTGCTGCTGCCAAACACGCTTTCCATGCTGGCATTTTTAAAATTGCCAATGCTACGATAAGCCATAGAATCGGCAAGACTGCTAAAAATATATCCATATTAACAATCCCTTTCCATAGTATGAATCACTGTAATTCAAATTCTAGCATACGTACAGTGTTGTATAAACAATAAGAGAGGAAACCCACAGATTCCCTCTCTCATATGTTCCAAGATATTGACTGTTACCAGTCTCTAAGAAGTATTCCTTAGGGATACAAAACTACTAATTCTGCATCGATAAAGATTTTTAATTGTCAGTTGCTGACTTTTAAATTAGTAGTTGGAAGCAACTGCTTTAGGTGGTTCATAGTCGCCGAAGTATTTTTTAGGATCTAATTTTAATAAGCTACATACATCGAACAATTCTGCCACAGTTTTATCGATAACTGGGATACCTTCTTTACGGCAAACTTCGATAGCTTCTGCTTCTTTTTCACCATGAGTGTAGATGCGTTCAGCACCTTCAGCTTTAGGAGCTTCACGAAGTTCTTGTAAGAATGTGGAGAAGTGTTTTTTAACGTCTTCTGGGTTACCAAAGATAGCTGGGTTGATAGCCATGAAACCATGACAAATGTTGGAACGGCCACCAGTCATACATTTATTGGATGTACCACCTTGAGAGAAGATAGATGCGAAGATTTCGCAAAGCATACCGTAACCATAACCTTTATGAGAACCTAATTGTTCAGTGTTGCCACCTAAAGGCATGATACCGCCACCAACGTGATCGGAGATATTGCCCAATACTTCACTAGCATTTTGAGATGCTTTACCGTCTTTATTTAATGCCCAACCGTTAGGTAATTCTTTACCTAATTTGTTGTACATTTCTAATTTACCACGAGTTACTACTGTTGTAGATGCGTCGAAGAAGAAGTTGTATGGTTCAGCTGGCATTGTGAAAGCGATTGGGTTAGAACCAAGCATTGCTTTACGAGCGAATGTAGGAACCATGATTGCTTCAGAGTTAGTGCAAGAGAAACCAATTAAGCCTTCTTTTAAAGCAAGATCAGCATAGTAACCAGCAATACCATAGTGGTTAGAGTTACGAGCAGATACGATACCAATACCGGATTCTTTAGCTTTTTTAATTGCTAATTCCATTGCGAAATGACCAACTAATTGACCCATTGCATCATGGCCTTCCACAACTGCGGATACTGGAGTTTCGAATACTACTTCTGGTTTTGCTTTAATATTGATAAGACCTTTTTCAATACCTTTGTGGTAACGAACTACACGTTGCATACCATGGGATTGGATACCGTACATGTCGGACATCATCAATACGTCTTTAATGATGCTAGCTTCCTCAGGGCTAAAGCCAAATCCCTCAAATGCATCTTGACAGAATGCGTTAAGTTTTTCTTCTTGGATGTAAACAAAATTTCCCATCGTTAAAACCTCTTTCCCTAACCAAAAAATAAATTGTGACATCTTGTAGTACTCCTCAACAGATTGTCACTACTCTTGATACGTAAATTATAGCACACATGTACACCGCATGGAATAGAAATCCCCTTGTTATAGCCGTTTTAGCCTTATCATATATGCATAGTTAAAGGTTAATTTAATTAATTCCTTTAGAAAATAGTCTAAAAATAGCTATTTTAAAGGGATAAATCAATTATTACTTTTAGTTATACTTCATGTATCTTCTTCATCATACATTCATAAATAATCAGAACTATATCGAATCCTATAAAAGAGCATCTAGTTTTATCGTTCTTCTCTATCGACATCCATCGATAATGCGAAAGCATTGTATAATCTACTATAACGGTTAGTTTTATGTATCCTAATTATTTTTGTTCTTTTTTATCCTTTTTGTCTTTTTTATCCTTTTTCTCTTTTTTATCCTTTTTCTCTTTTTTATTCTTATCTACTTTTTTATCTGCTACAATGCTAGACTCATCACTAATAGCAGCATTCATGTCTTTCGCAATAGTAAACGCTGCATCATAGGTTGGCATAGTCACAATATTAGTCGTTCCAATCGCTACGGTAGATCCATCTACACGGGCACCGCCAATGGCATTCTCATGATACAAGCGCGCTAGTTTGCCTGCCACCAAGTAAGCACGCATAGGCGCTGTATAATTACCTTTTGGAGTCCCTTCATAGACAGGCTTTCCGTTGATCATTACGGTTTGTCCTTCTACTTTTACATGATTGCCAGAATATACATACAAGCGTTGTAAATTATCTAACACCCGTTGCGATGTTTTTGGATGATCATTAGGATTTAATATTTTACCAAACCCTTCACGGTACGTATCGCCATATTTATTCTTAATGACTTCCATCGCAAGGGCTGCACCACCTACATTATAGGAAGAATCTGCTAAGATGCTAAACCCTAGCTCATCAGCATTCTTCTCTTGAGACATGGTGAATACTTGGCTATCTAAATATTTTCCGGTGAGTCCTGCCGCAATTTGTCCTAAATCTCCTGAATTAAAGGTAGCAGCCCCAATCACAGTGGATAAAATACTACTTTTCTTGGCACCGTTCACTAAATCTTTGTGTTCACCATGACTTAGCTCATGACCAATGACTGCCGCCAAGGCATCATCATCTAGTAAATCCATAGCCCCTTTGTTAATAGACATAACCCGACCAAAGGTCATAAATGCGTTGAAATCTTCATCTGGATTCACATACACCACATAGCTACGCTTTACATGAGGAGATTTTGAAAGTTCATCCACAATGCGTTTCGCTCGCATTTGATAAGCATAATTATCATAAACACCGGTACGATCTTTTGTTTTTTCCAGCATCTCTTGTTGACCTTGTTCTGTATTATCTAGGTCGCTTAAGTGTTGATGCACCGAAATGCCTCCCAACACACTTTTACCAAGAGCTTCCCAAATTCCACTGGCTTCTACTGTAGGCGCTCCTGCTGATACAAGCCCCATTGTCAACGCCCCTACACATAGTATTCGTGCCCAAGTCTGTTTCATTATTTCTCTCCTCTTCTTAAATCCCAGGGTCATCTTCTCGATATGCCAAATCTCTAAATCGAGTATATGCCCCTTCAAACCATAATTTTACAATTCCTAATTCACCATTACGGTGCTTACGGATGATAACTTGCGTTTCTACGCCATCGCTAGTATCTTCTGTATCTTGATAGTTTTCACGATTCAAGAAAGCAACGATATCCGCATCTTGTTCTAGAGAGCCAGATTCACGCAAATCACTTAACATCGGTGTTTTGTCCGCCCGACTTTCAACACCACGACTTAACTGAGACAAGGCAATTAATGGCACATTAAATTCCCGTGCCATAATTTTTAATTGTCGAGAAATTGCAGATACTTCTTGTTGGCGATTATCCGCCATTTTTTTACCACCATTTTCCATAAGCTGAATATAGTCTACTACCACAAGTCCTAGCTCACCATGTTCTTGAATTAAACGGCGCAACTTTTTCTTCATTAATTGTGGCGTCAATCCTGAAGTATCATCAATATATAATGGTGCTTCTGCTAAATCATTTAGAGCATTGATAGCTTTTCCCCAATCTTCTTGACTCAACTGACCATTCCGAATGCGACCGGAGTTAATACCAGCCACTGCTGCCAATACACGGGCTACTAGTTGTGTTTTCGACATTTCTAGAGAGAAAAAGGCTACATTTTTCTTCGATTTCATCGCTACATTTTGAGCAATATTCAAGGTAAATGCTGTTTTACCCATAGAAGGGCGAGCAGCTACTAAAATTAAATCCGATTTTTGCAAGCCACTCGTTAAGTTATCTAAGTCTTTAAACCCCGTTGACACGCCCGTCAATATCCCTTTATGACGTTGTAATTCATTAATACGATCAATAGTTTCATAAACAACGTCTCGCATAGCGCTAAAAGAGGACTCTCCCTTTGTGGTACCGCTCACGTCGAGAACCATTTGTTCCGCTCGATTGACGATATCTTCTGTCTCTTCTTCTTCACGATAGGCCATAGATTCTACGGCATTGGCTACATGGATGAGTTTGCGCAAATGTGCTTTATCTCTCACAATTTTCGCATGATCTTCTACATTGTAAGCATCTACAATATCTGTAGTTAAATTGGTAAGGTATAGAATCCCCCCTACAGCCTCTAACTTCTGAGCCTTTTTCAACTCTTCAGATAATAAGACATAGTCTGCACGTTGATTCTTTCCTACAATGCTTACAAGAGCTTCATAAATGACACGATGATTATCACTGTAAAAGTCTTCTGCTTTTACAATAGAACTGACTGTATCAAAGGCATCTTTATTGAGTAAAATAGCGCCTAGTACAGCTCGTTCTGCCTCTATACTATGCGGTGGTATCCGTCCTGACATATACATTCTCCCTATACACAATACCTATCTGTACAAAAAAAGAGGGGACTAGCCCCTCTTTTCGTTAACCTGCTACTACTTCTACAGTAATTTTAGCTGTAATTTCTGGATGCACTCGAATTAACACTTCATGAGTACCCAATGTTTTGATTGGCTCTTTTAAGTCAATTTTCTTTTTATCCACATCAACTTTTACTTGCGCTTGCAATGCATCAGAAATATCTTTACC
>CAUUIH010000041.1:0-11030 GCA_963545165.1 uncultured Veillonella sp. | reverse complement strand
TAGTAACATAATCTTTAAATTTATACTTTTCCATGAAAGAATCCATAATAAATTGAATTCGATTATGCAACGTTAATGGAGCTACCCCCATAATTTGCTTCACTGATGGAATGATAATTTTTAAAGCAGATGGCATCATTTGTAAGGACAAAATGATAAGCACAATAGGGTCCACGTAGACGGCCCATTCTGCATAGCCAAAGTGTTCTAACCCAAAAGCTACTAAAAAGCTGACCAAAATCCCCGCTTCTAACATAGCATCGATGGACCAGCTAATATTATCGAATTTCACCAAATTGGATTGTAATTTTTTATTGATTTGGTGCACATAGAAATAATAGCACGTATCAGCAATCGTAAAAATCGTAGCATAGATGATAGCCGGCCCCACATGAACAGCTCGACCGCCTCCTAATAAATCGGTCAACCCCGATAAAAAGGCATAACTTACGATGAGCAAGGTAAAACTACCTTCTGCAATTAGTACCAACGGCTCAAACTGCCAATATCCAAACTGAAAGCGCTTACTTGTTTCATTAGATACTAATCTGGATGTAATGATCATCATCACCTTAATAATAACAGCAATAAATGACACTACCCCGTCTAATAAGATGGCACTGGAGCCGCTAAAGACCCCCATCATGGTGCCACCTATGGCCACAAATGACATGAGTATAGCCGATTGAATTAACAATCGTTGCTCCACTGCATGTTTATCTTGAATTATCATATACCTTTATATCTCCTTTTCAGGCGTCTCACAAGGACGCTTTTACCTATACATGGATACAACTAAAAACATGTACTTTCAAAACCAACTATTTTATAGCCTATAGGCATTCTGTACGGTCTACACGCTATGAAATAGCTTTATGCATTCATATACAAGTATATATAAAAACGGTGTATCATACAAGTACGATACACCATTTCTATGCATTATGAGTACAAGTTTATAGATACCATTGCCTATACTATACCGATTCAAAGGACTCTTGTAACACATAGGCAAAGGCTTTTTTAGTGCCATCCTCTTGGTCTTGCAAGTACACCCCTTGAATTTCTGGGGCAAAGCCAGGCAATCGATTAATCCCTTCCTCTAACGCTAAGAAATAATCTCGTGCCGTCTCTGACCAACGTTCTCCTGGTTGTACGCAGATCACGCCCGGTGGATATGGCAAGGCTCCTTCTAGAGCAATCCGCCCTACTGCCTCAGACACTGGCACTAACTCGCCACGACCACGAACAAAATCAAAGTTCGCTTCTTGCGGTGTTTTTACATAGTCAGGGAAATAGTCTTGTAAAAATAATTTTCTTTGTAATTCACTGACATTACGATTTTTATAAAAATCATGCATTTCTTGGCAAAGTTGACGAATCGTATATCCTTCATAAGCCTTCCAATGTCGACAACACACATAAGGCAATACTTCTTTCAATGGAGCATCTCTATCGATGAGACTTTCAAACTCCACTAAGTGGGATACTAGTTGCTCCATTTTTTCCTTCGTTTCCGCCGGTGTCATCAAGAATAATATGGTATTTAAATCGCATTTTTCTGGAATAATATGGCGATCTCGTAGATAATGAGCCAAAATAGTGGCAGGTATGCCAAAGGATATATAGTCTCCCGTTTCTACATCAATACCAGGCGTAATTAGCTGAAACTTACAAGGGTCAATGAAATATTGATTCTCTCCATACCCTCCAAAGGAATGCCATTTTCCATTCGGTTCAAACCGGAAATAGGATAGGTCCTCTGCCATACGTTCAGTATCACCATCCTCCCAACGTTGTCCATGTACCATAGGTGGTACTAATGGTCGTATATACTGGCATCGTGCCAACACTGATTTACGGGCTTCGATGGCTACTTTCACACAGTCATTCCACAAAAATTGACCCCCTAATCCTTCATGCATTTTAGCATTCACATCCAAGGATGCAAACAATGGATAAAACGGCGATGTAGAGGCATGCATCATAAAGGCATTGTTCATCCGTTTATGGTTTACATAACGTGCTTGCCCTTTAATATGTCTATCTTTTTTATGTACCTGAGAAGCTTGAGAAAAGCCAGCTTGTTGCTTATGTACTGATTGTGTTACGAGAATGCCTGGATCATTAGGACCTAATTCCAACAATAAAGGACTACAATCTTTCATCATCGGAATAAATTGTTCGTATCCCACCCAAGCAGAGTCAAATAAAATATAATCACAAAGATGTCCGATGCGGTCTACTACTTGCCGTGCATTATAAATCGTTCCATCATAGCTACCTAGCTGAATTACTGCCAGCCGAATGGGCCGTTCTTCCTTTGCTTTCTCTGGATCCCTTTGCGCCACTAACTGACGGATATAGCGTTCTTCAAAGCAATGGTCTAAAATGCCTCCAATCGATCCGAAGGGATTGCGCGCTGTTTCCAAGTATACTGGTGTGGCACCAGCTTGCACCAAAGCACCATGAGAAATAGACTTATGATTATTTCTGTCATACAGTACTATATCTCCTGGAGCCAACAACGCATTAAGAACCATTTTATTGGCAGAAGATGTACCGTTCAATACAAAATAGGTTTTATCCGCATTGAATACAGTCGCTGCATGCTGTTGTGCATCACATGCAGGTCCTTCATGAATGAGTAAATCTCCTAACTTCACATCCGCATTGCATAAATCACTAGCAAATACATTAGGGCCATAGAAATCATAAAACGCATGCCCTGCTGGATGACGTTTGAAAAACTCTCCTCCTTGATGTCCAGGACAATCAAATTGAAGATTGCCATCGGTAGAGTACATAGATAAAGTCCTAAAAAATGGTGGCAATATAGCATATTCATAGCGTATTGCCGCTGTTTCAACATCCTCTGCCATTCTAAGTTCATCTAGTGTATGTGCTGTATAAATCTTCATATTCCGCACATAATCACCAGATGTAATAAGAGCATCTCCATCGTTCGTAATCACAAAGAGAGGAATGGAAAAAGCTTGTACCTGTGGATGATGAACTATGTCTTTGACATACGCATCACTAACCACAATAGCAGATACCTCTGTAAAATCTGCCTTCTCCACATCCACCATAGGATATGTGATGTACTCTTTCAATAATTCTGCCGCATCCGGAGAGAGTGCTACGGATAATCGTTTCATCGTGCGATCTCCTTACTTTCAAATACACATGGATTTGCAATAAATAAAATAGAGACCCTGTACGGGTCTCTACCTGGTTCATTGCTATTACGCAAATACATTCACTAAGTCAATCGTTTGATCACGACCAGGACCTACAGAAACAATACCTACTTGTACACCAGTGACTTCTGCAATACGCTCTACATAACGGCGTGCTGCTTCTGGCAATTCTTCGTACTTGCGGATACCGGAAATATCTGTTTTCCAACCTGGGAATGTTTCGTATACTGGTTCACATTCTGCGAGCACATCTAAGCTAGCAGGGAACCCTTGTACAGGTTCACCATTACGAGTATAGCCTACGCAGATTTTCACTTCATCTAATCCATCTAAGATATCAAGGCGAGTGATTGCCAAATAATCCAAGCTGTTCAACGCTGCTCCATAGGTTACAACAGATAAATCTAACCAACCGCAACGACGAGAACGACCTGTGACAGTACCGAACTCATGACCTGTTTGACGAAGGTATTCACCAGTTTCATCTAATAATTCAGATGGGAATGGGCCTTCACCCACACGAGTAGAGTAAGCTTTTACTACGCCAAAAATATTTTTTAAGTAGTTAGGACCTACACCAGCGCCCACAGACGCACCGCCTGCTACTGGATGGGAACTTGTTACGAATGGGTATGTACCATGATCCAAGTCAAGCATAGTTGCTTGCGCCCCTTCAAACAATACTTTTTTGCCCGCTTTAATAGCATCGATAACAGCAAAGTTTGTATCTTTTACAAAGGGACGTAATTGTTCTGCATAGCCCAAGTACTCTTTTAAGATTTCTTCAAAGTTAACTGGCTCAAATCCATATACTGCAGTTAACATTTTATTTTTCAATTCTACGTTGAATTTAAGTTTTTTCTCAAATACAACTGGATCCATTAAATCGCAAATACGAATACCAATGCGATTTACTTTATCTGCATAACATGGGCCGATACCATTTTTTGTAGTACCGATTTTAGCGTCACCTTTCACAGATTCTTCCGCTTCATCTAAGCGATTATGGTACGGTAAAATCACGTGAGCACGGTCAGAAATATATAAGGATTTTGCACTTTTACCTTCTTTTTCAAGGTTTGCAATTTCTTCCAACAATACTTTAGGGTCCACAACGACGCCAGTACCAATGATATTCATTTTATCATCGTAAAGAATACCGCTAGGCAATAAACGCAATGCGAAAGATTTACCGTCTACTACTACAGTATGACCTGCATTATTACCACCTTGGCTACGTACTACCACATCAGCGCGTTCAGATAAATAATCAACGATTTTACCTTTACCTTCGTCGCCCCATTGTGTGCCAATTACCATACTTGTTGCTACATTGGTTCCCATATGAATTGCCTCCATTACATCATAGAACTTTCTATGTTAACGATTGCCTTCTACTTTGAAAGCCACCATCTTGAAAGTTCTTCCATTATTAGTATTATCTTCGTAAATAGGCGTCTTACGCACAGCTATTTACACTCTATTATAGCATAGATTGAAAACATTAGGGTAGAGATTCCCCCTAAATTCCCTACCAACGATTGAATGTTACATGCTTGACATACTCCTCTGGAATAGACGATAAAAATCGACTTGGTTGTTGATAATATCCTTTAGCATTCACCTTTGCATAGGTAATGGTCAAGTGTTTCTTAGCACGGGTCAATGCCACGTAGAAAATACGCTTTTCTTCTTCTAGTTTGCCATCTTTAACCGCATAATAGAACGGAAGTCCCCCATCATGAGCACTAGCAATAAAGACATGCTCAAATTCACTGCCTTTGGCTTGATGGACCGTAATAATCGGAATACGGCTATCTCCTTTCCGTCGGAACATACCCTCTCCCGAGTGAAGCGCAGACATTTCTAATATCTCTTTCACCCCATCACGTCCTACATAGTGTGGATGTTCTTCTTCTAATTCTTTCATAATCAGATATAATTCACGAATACTAGTTAATCTACGTTGCCCTGTTGGATCTTCTTTGACTTTCTTCTGATAGTGTTCTACTAGTCCCATATGATTCATAATATAAGCAAGAATTTCTGTAGGCTTACTGGCGTTCCACTTACTTCGCAAAATATCCATAGAAGCGGCAATATCTGCAAATTTATCTCTATATTTGTTAACAAATGCCATGCGCTGTGCCTTCGTAGGAAGGATATTTTCTTTCACGGCATATATCAATAATTTGCCTGTCGCTATAATATCATCCATCGCATTATGGGTAGACTGGTGATCTATCGGGAAATGTCCACTTAAAAACTCTAGTTTGTGATTCCGCAAATTCGGGTAGAACCGACGGTATATATCTAAGGTATCATAGATGGCTTGTACCCTTGGCATAGCTACACCATGACGGCTACACTCTTGCTCTAAGATGCCCATATCATACTGCACATTATGACCTACAATGATGGACCCATCGGCAAACTGTCTAAATGCTTCCAATACCGTTTGTGCTTCGCCTCCAACCTCTTGTAAGTACGCATCGCTAAATCCATGGACTAATTCCGAATCCCCAACAGGTACGCCGGGGTTGATAAATCGTTCAAAGGTGTCAATGGTATTGCCTCCTTCATCGATACGAATGGCTGCCATCTGCACAATACGATCTTCCATAATATTGACACCCGTAGACTCCACATCGAACACAACGATATCTTTAGCTACTAGCCCTTTTTCTAGCTGTTCATAGGGCTCTCGTGTAAAAATGTTTGTACTCATAAAGTCGGTGATGCGTAAACCAGTTTTTCTTACGGCTGCGCTTTCTAATTCCTCTATGCGCTTATCGCCGACCCCTTTGACAAACGTTCTAATGATCCGTTTTGTGCTCATCAAATCCCAAGGATTCACTAAGCATTTAAAAAATGCCAATACATCCTTAATTTCTAAGCGCCGGAAAAACTTTAATTCATCTGCCAAAATAAATTTTAACTTTTTCTCTTCTGGTAACAGATGATTGCATCGCTTAAATTGTTCACTTAATCGTATGGCTTGTTTGTTGGTGCGCACCAAAATTCCTACAGGAGGCATCTCTTCTCCTGTTCTTAGTTGCTGGATAGCCTGAAAAATATACCTAGCCTCATCTTGCGCATCTTCAGCAGCAAATATCGAAATAGGCTCACCTTGTTGTGTGGCAATCGCTTTTGGTTCTTTGCGATACAACTCTTGCACCCGTTCAGGAAACATATCTTTCAGCATGGAAAAGGCGCCCTTGAATAGCATCTGATTAGACCGATAATTTGTATCAAACACCAATTCTATAGGGTTATACTCTCTGCGATACCGATCGATTAATGTTATCGGATTAGACCCACGCCATTCATAAATAGTTTGAAAGTAATCCCCACAGAGCAAAATATGGTTACCCTTCCACATGGTATTCATTACTTCATATTCTAATTCACTAGTATCCTGCATTTCATCCACTGCAATATAGGAATAGCGCTGGCGCCAACGATTAGCCACTTCCGGGCGCTGAAAGATTTGGTGAACACGAGTAATCAAATCAGCAAAATCCAACCCATTGAGGTTACGCAAACGGTTCTCGTATTCCATCAAAACTTGCAGCCCTTTTTCTTCTAAAAAAGCAGCCGTCTCTTCTGACATAATATTATACCAAACAGATCCGTCCTGTTTCATTTGCTCTATTGTGCGCCCGTAATCATTGTCTATACTAGAAGAATAATATTGATACTTGGAGCGATGTTCTTTTACTGCACTGATAACCTCACGAATCGTATTTGCATGTATTTTGGGAGCCATACCCCCTTGCTCTTCACTATAGGCTTTCACAATATTTGGTAAACATTCACTCAATAATTCCTCTACATCTTCTTCATCAAAGATAAGAAATTCCTTAAATAAATCTTCTTGTAATTTTGCTTCTTCTTGCAAAATGGTATAACAAAAGCTGTGAAATGTAGATACTTTCACAGCTTGCGCCTCTTGTCCTACAATCGCCATCATGCGCTCTTTCATTTCACGACATGCTTTATTCGTAAATGTTAAACACAAAATTTGATCGCCCGTGGCACGTCCCGTTTTCAAGATATGTGCCACCCGATAGGACAATGTATTTGTTTTTCCCGTTCCTGCAGAAGCTAGCAATACAATATTTCTATCTAATTCCTGTACAACTTGTTGTTGAATATCATTAAGTACCACAGTATTTGATTGCATAGTTGCTCCTTATATTACCAATGAAAGTAAGCTAATCCTAACACTGGTATAGGCCCTAACACGGCTGTTAATGCCCATAGCATAATATTCATATCCATAGGAATATGGAATACTTCTGTAGCCACTGCATAGGTAATCATGCCTAAAAAGACATTTGTCGCCACTCGTTTGATGGTGAACCAAGCTACTTTGATGATCACCCAAGCTACCACAATAGCTACTACAGCTTGTAATATGTAATCCATAATTACCTCATTTCTTGACGATGTAACACAGCACCGCTCAAGGTCACCTCATCGGCGTACTCAATATCTCCACCTACCGGAATACCACGGGCAATACGAGTGACCTTAATCCCCGTAGGTTGCAATAAGCGAGCAATGTATAGGGCCGTTGCTTCCCCTTCTACATCAGGATCTGTAGCGATGATGACCTCTTGCACCGTATTATCTTGAAGGCGCAACATAAGCTCTTTCAAGCGGATGTCTTCTACGCCAACTCCATCAATAGGAGACAAAGCCCCTTCTAGCACATGGTATAACCCTTTATAGTCACCACTGCGTTCGATGGCGATAACATCGCGGGATGTTTCCACCACGCAGATCATAGACCGGTCCCGTTTTGAACTAGCACAAAACTCACAAGGATCTTGGGCAGATAAATTAAAACATTGGGAACATCTATGTGTGGCTTCTTTTGCTGCTAAGATGGTTTCTACCAAGCGCTGTACATCTTCTGCATCGGCCTCAATTAAATGGTATGCCAATCGTCTAGCCGATTTAGCCCCCACTCCTGGTAGGCGACGCAACTCTTCTACTAATCGTTCTAAAGGATTCGTCATATTAGAACATACCTGGCATTCCAGGAAGTTTCAAGTTTCCTGTGACAGCACCTAATTTTTTCTCTGCCACTTCTTTTGCTTTACGGTTCGCTTCATTCACAGCTGCTAAGATTAAATCTTCCAATGCTTCCACATCTTCTGGATCAACTGCAGCAGGAGCAATTTTAATGGACAACACTTCTTGCTCTCCGTTCATTGTTACAGATACAGCACCACCACCGATAGATGCTTCCACCACGGTGTTTTTAATTTCTTCTTGTGCTTTTTCCATGTCCTTTTGCATTTTTTGAACTTTTTTCAACATACCTTGCATATTACCGCCACCAAACATAGTGAACCTCCTTAACTATTAGACACATCGTCTACTTCTTTAACATAAATATCATACCCGCTAGCCTCCATGTGCTGTAATGCATCATAGAGTAGGGATTCTTGTTTTTCTTCATCACTGGCCTCTGCTGAGGACCATTTCGGCAACTTCTGTATCTCCTCTATACCCGTTTCTGAAAGCTTGCCCTGACCTTTTTCTTGATAATAGGGATTTAATACTTCCTCTGGATTGTCATAAACCGTTAGAAAGTCATCAATAATGCCCTCCACATTGGTAGGGTCACTGCCGGCACCTACCTTTGCAGTTGTATTCGTCCCTACATAAGTCGGCTTACCACTGTCAGGTTTTACCGTTTCTACAGATACCGTTGGCATCTCCTCATGAGGTGTAACTTGTGTTGTCTCCTGGATCACAACAGTTGGTTGTTCTATCGCTTCCGTTTCAATAGGATGTTCTACCGCAGGAGTGGTTGCCATTACCGTTGGTTGTACCTGTCCACCGTTCTTTGAAGAGCCTCCAAAGGATTTGGCTGCCTGTACATACACTTGCAGCTTAGGATCTTTCTTATCGATGGCTTTCACCACAATCGGTCGTCCTATAACTTGTTGGAACGCTTGTTTCCCACATTCTACATGTTGCTGTTGCACCAAGATAGGCCCTGCTATCGGTGTAGGGAACACCAAGATTGCTTGCTCTTGATCTAAGTACACCAAGGTGCCTTGCTGATAGATTGTATTGAGTAAGCCATAGTTCTTGCCTCTCAACCATTTTATCACGTTTGCTAAAATCGTGCTATATTCATGAGGACTGATCATCCCCTGTCCTACATTCATCTCTTGCGCCGCATCAACTGTCACCGTTTTAGGTTTTACCCTTGTAGATGCTTTTTTCGGTAATGGTGGTGGCAATGAGCTTTTACCACTAGAGCCAGCCCCCTTAGTTACAGGAGGCGGTAGTAACGGAGATGTTGCTTTTACAGAGGTCGTTCTCACTGGTGAGACAGGTGGCAATACCTCTGCATCCTCTACTGGATGCGGGATACCTTCTACTGGATGAGGAATCTCCTCTAGGACACCATCATATGCATTTATATCCACTACAGGTGGTACAGATTCTACCTTAGGTTTGGCAACTACTACAGGTCGTTGTTCCGCCCATTCATTCAATTTTTGGAGTAATGCATCTTCTTGACGATTCACAAATTGTTCCATCGTCGTCATACGCCCTTCTAAGGTTTGGTAAGTGCCTCCTCCCAACTGTAATAATGAAAGTAATCCCATTTCTACAATCACTCGCGGGTTATCTACTTGCTTTGCATTATTTTGCACCGTTTGTAGTACATTGATATAGCGTCCGATTTCCTCCATAGACAGCTCATTTGTCTGTGCTAATAAGCGTTCTCTATGCGTATCATAAACCAATAACTCTTCCGCTTCAGGCAATACTTTCGCCACAATCATAGCTCGTAGATGTTCTACTAAAGCCGTTACAATTTGACGCGCATCACGTCCCATTTGCAAGGTTTCATCTACCGCTTGTAATAAGGCTGCTCCATTACCGGCTTTCAATATATCTACCATGTCAAGAACCCAGGATTTGCTCACTAAGCCAATCATAGTCTCTACTAAAGGAGCTGTAATTATATCCGAGGTCATACCAGAACATTGATCAAGAATACTCAAAGCATCCCGTAAGCCACCATCTGCATGAACTGCAATCACTTGTGCCGCCGCAGGGTCAAGAGAGATATCGCTTTCCTTCGCCACATGCAATAAGTGAGCTGTAATATCTCTTGCTGTGATACGCCGGAATGTATACCGCTGACAACGAGATAAAATCGTAACCGGCAATTTCTCCGATTCTGTAGTGGCAAAAATAAACATCACGTGGCTTGGCGGTTCCTCGATGGTTTTCAACAAGGCATTCCAAGCTTCATTGGTAAGCATATGGGCTTCATCGATGATGAACACTTTTTTATGACCTACCACAGGCAAGAAATTCACCTGTTCTCGTAAGGCACGTACTTCATCAATCCCTCGATTGGACGCCGCATCAATTTCGATGACATCCAAAGCTTGCCCTTGTAGCATTTGCTGACACGATTCACACTTCCCACAAGGTGTATCTGTAGGACCATGTTCACAGTTAATAGCGCGAGCAAATATCTTTGCCATACTCGTTTTGCCCGTGCCTCTAGGACCAGCAAATAAATAGGCATGGGCCACTTTATCTTCACGTATGGCTCGTTGTAATGTATCCGACACGTGATGTTGACCCACAACATCGGTAAACTGTTTTGGCCTCCATCGTCTATATAACGCTAAATAACTCATAGCCCCTCCTTTCTTTTAAGATATGAAAAAAAGCAGCTAAGCTAGCTGCTTTACCATAGCACTCGAATCTGACAGTCCTACAGGTTTCCTCGTGGCACAAGAGAGTGACCGCTTAATGCTGCTCCAATCAAGGCCT
>CAUUIH010000040.1:0-11048 GCA_963545165.1 uncultured Veillonella sp. | reverse complement strand
AAGAAGTACTAGGTACAACAAAAATTAACTACCAAGGTATGGATATTGATTTGACTCCACCATGGAATCGTATCACTATGCAAGAAGGTATTAAACAATACACTGGAGAAGACTTTGATGCTATTGAAACATTAAGTGAAGCACGTGCTATTGCGGACCGCTTAAATGTTGAATATGGTGAAGCCGATGGTATTGGTAAAATCATGAATTTATGTTTTGAAGAATATGTAGAAGAAAACTTGATGCAACCAACTGTAGTATATGGGCATCCAGTTGAAATTTCTCCGTTGGCAAAACAAAATCGCGAAAAACCATTGACTACAGAACGCTTTGAAATCTTTATTTATGGTCGTGAATTGGCGAATGGCTACTCCGAGTTAAATGACCCAATCGATCAAAAACAACGCTTTGAAAATCAATTAAAAGAACGTGAAGCTGGTGATGATGAAGCTCACCGTATGGACGAAGACTTCGTAACGGCTTTGGAATATGGTTTGCCACCAACTGCAGGTTTGGGTATCGGTATCGACCGTCTAGTTATGTTCTTAACGGACTCTGCATCCATTCGTGATGTATTGTTGTTCCCTCTAATGAAACCAGAAGCGGTGAAAATAGACGAGGAAGAAACAGTAGAAGAATAATATATGTATACGTAGGTCACAGTGTGTTGTGAGATGCGTAGTGGGACAGCGACTAAACAGAAATGAGTTTGGTCGCTGTTTTGTTATTCTTTCAGATATAGAACAAGGGCGAGAGAAAATTGCCCAAGTAAATGCCTATTAAGGTAGAAAAGTAATAGCAAATGTGCTAATATTAAGGGTAGATTAATTAAGTGCTTAAATGAATACTATGAGGTCATGATTATGTTGGATTTAAAATTTGTCCGTGAGAATATTGAAACGGTACAAGAAAACTTAGATCGTCGCCATACAACGGGCGACCTGACTAGCTTTGTGAAGTTCTACGATGAAAGACGTGCTATCATCCAAGAAGTGGAACAATTAAAAGCAGTTCGTAATGCTGTAACGGCAGAAATCAGCCAACTAAAACGCAATAAAGAAAATGCAGATGATAAAATCGCGGAGATGCAACGTGTAGGTGATGAAATCGGTGCATTGGATAACAAATTGCGTGAAGTGGAAGCAGAATTACAACAAGTAGCGTTGATGTTACCTAACATGTGCGATGCATCTGTACCAGTAGGGGCGGATGAAAACGACAACGTTGAACAACGCCGTTGGGGCACACCTCGTTCCTTTGACTTTGATGTAAAAGCGCATTGGGATTTAGGAGAATCCTTAGGTATTTTAGATTTTGAAAGAGCTACTAAAGAAAGCGGTGCTCGTTTTACTATCTACAAAGGAATTGGTGCACGATTAGAACGGGCATTGATTAACTTTATGTTAGATAAACATGGTAGCGCTGGTTATACAGAAATGATGACCCCTTACATCGTTACTCGTGAAACGTTGACAAACACGGGTCAGTTGCCAAAATTTGCTGAAGATATGTACAAGGTGGAAGGGGAAAACTATTTCTTAATTCCAACGGCAGAAGTTACCTTGACAAATTATCATGCTAATGAAATTTTGACAGCGGATGAATTGCCTAAATACTACACAGCATTTACAGCTTGTTTCCGTGCCGAAGCAGGCTCTGCTGGTCGTGATACACGGGGCTTAATTCGCCAACATCAATTTAATAAAGTAGAATTAGTGAAATTTGCAAAACCAGAAGAATCCTTTGCAGAATTAGAAACATTAACAGCGCAAGCAGAAAGCATTTTGCAAGCCTTAGAATTACCACATCGTGTGATTACATTATGTACAGGCGATATGGGATTTGGGTCTGCTAAAACATACGATATCGAAGTTTGGATGCCAAGCCAAGGCGTATATCGTGAAATTTCTTCTTGCTCTAACATGACGGATTTCCAAGCGCGTCGTGGGAATATTAAATTCCGTCGTGAACAAAAAGGTAAACCAGAATTTGTACATACATTAAATGGATCTGGTTTAGCTGTAGGCCGTACAGTAGCTGCGATTTTGGAAAACAATCAAGAAGCAGATGGCTCTGTACGTATTCCAACAGCACTTCAACCATATATGGGTGGTTTAACTCATATTCATCCAGAGGCTTAGAAAGGAGTCCGTTATGAAATTCTTCATTGATACAGCTAATTTTGGTGACATTAAAGCAGCCTATGAAATGGGCTTTATTGCAGGGGTAACAACAAACCCATCCTTAATCGTGAAAGAAAAACGTGACTTACACGAAGTGATTCAACAAATTGCTGATCTTGTAGAGGGACCAGTGAGTGCAGAGGTTATTGCTACGACAGCACCAGACATGGTGAAAGAAGCCCATGAATTGATTAAATTGGGTGATAATGTAGTCATTAAAGTGCCAATGACAGCAGAAGGGTTAAAAGCAGTATCCTTGCTTTCAAAAGAGGGAATTAAAACGAATGTAACATTAATTTTCTCTGCGAACCAAGCCTTGCTCGCAGCTCGTGCAGGTGCTACCTATGTAAGCCCTTTCGTTGGTCGTGTAGATGATATTTCTATGGACGGAATCCAATTAATTGAAGATATTGCTGAAATTTTTATGATTCATAATATTTCAACTGAAATCATTGCAGCCAGCGTTCGTACGCCTATGCATATGACACAATGTGCCAAAGCAGGTGCACATATTGCGACAGTACCGTTTAACGTGTTACAACAATCCTTAAAACATCCATTAACAGATGCAGGATTAGCACGTTTTCTAGCGGACTGGGAAGCAGCCAATAAATAGTAGACACAAGTGGGAGGATCAAAATGGATCGCACATTAGCCTTAGAGTTTGTTCGTGTTACAGAAACAGCGGCATTAAAAAGTGGTCGTTTATGTGGTCGTGGAGCCAAAGATGCAGCAGATCAATTAGCTGTTGATGGTATGCGCCAAACCTTCGATACAGTGCCAATTTCTGGTACCGTTGTAATTGGAGAAGGTGAAATTGATGAAGCGCCAATGTTGTACATTGGCGAACGTGTTGGGGCAGGCGGAGAAGAAGTAGATATCGCCGTAGACCCTATTGAAGGTACAAATCTAATTGCAAAAGGTCAAAATGGTGCTATCGCTGTATTGGCCATTGCCCCTAAAGGCGGTTTATTACATGCTCCAGATATGTACATGGAAAAATTGTGTGTTGGACCACGCGCTAAAGGTGTGATCGACTTGAATCAATCCATGACTGAAAACTTACGTCGTGTAGCAGCAAAAATGGAACGTGCTATTGATGATTTGACAGTAGTAATGTTGGATCGTGAACGTCACCAAGGATTAATGGATGAATGTCGTGCTGCAGGAGCTCGTATTCGTTTAATTACAGATGGTGATGTGAACCCTGCTATGGAATGTGGGTTAGAAGGCTCTGGTATCCATATGGTTGTAGGTACTGGTGGAGCTCCAGAAGGGGTACTAGCAGCGGCCGCTTTAAAATGTACAGGTGGCGATATGCAAGCCCGCTTAAAACCAGCTACAGATGAAGAGATTCGTCGTTGTCATGAAATGGGTATTACTGACCTGAACAAAGTATTAACGATCGATGATTTAGTAAGTGGTGATGATGTTATCTTCTCCGCTACAGCGATTACGGAGGGAAATGTATTATCTTCTATTAAATACTTCCCAGGTGGTGCTCGTACTCACTCCGTAGTAATGCGTTATAAAACAGGTACAGTACGCTTTGTAGATACCATCCATCGATTGGATAAAAAACTTTCTATGAAAGTGAAATAAAATAGTATAAATCTATTTAGGAAAGACCGTCGTAAGGCGGTCTTTTTCTTGCGTATAGAGGAAAGATTTAGTATACTAGAGTATGAATGTTTGTCAGTCAAAACATGTTTGAAAGGTGATGCTGTATCACCAATAAACGATAACTATAGATAAGATTAGGAGGAATTCAGTTGGAAAAGCTTATTATTCAAGGAGGTACGCCTTTAGAAGGTCGTATTCGAGTAAGTAGTGCAAAAAATGCAGTGCTACCTATTATTGCGGCGACTTTGTTGGCGTCAACTCCAAGCACCCTGCTTGAAATTCCAGATTTGGAAGATGTTCATACTATTTGTGATGTTATCGCATCCCTTGGTGTGAAAGTAACAAAAGATGGAGAAAATATTACCTTTGATGCGTCTACAATTTCTGCGACAGAGGCGCCGTATGACTTAGTGCGTCGTATGCGTGCGTCCTTTTTGGTGATGGGACCTTTATTGGCGCGCAAAGGGGAAGCTCGTATTGCCTTACCAGGTGGTTGCGCTATTGGCAGTCGTCCCATCGATTTGCATTTAAAAGCCTTTGAAGCACTAGGTGCGACGATTACGATGGGAGAAGGTTTTGTAGAAGCAAAAGCTCCGGAAGGATTAAAAGGCAACTTAATTTATTTAGATTTCCCAAGTGTGGGAGCCACTGAAAATGTCATTATGGCAGCCACTTTCGCGGAAGGTAAAACAATTATTGAAAATGCTGCAGAAGAACCAGAAATCGTTGATTTAGCTACCTTCTTGAATAGTATGGGGGCCAATATTCGCGGTGCCGGTACCGATGTGATTCGTATTGAAGGCGTGAAAGAATTAAAAGGCGCTGTACATACGGTCATTCCTGATCGCATTGAAGCAGGTACGTATTTAATTGCAGCAGCCATGGCTGGTGGCGATGTGTACGTAGAAAATGCCCTTTCAGAGCATTTAAAACCAGTAGTAGCGAAATTAAAAGAAGCTGGTGTTACCGTTGAGGAAGATATTGATGGTATCCGTGTTATCAGTAATGGACAATTAAAAGCAACATCTATCAAAACATTGCCGTACCCTGGATTCCCTACAGATATGCAAGCTCAATTCATGGCGATGACGACCATTGCAAAAGGTACAAGTACTGTGATGGAAACAGTCTTTGAAAATCGGTTTATGCATGTAGATGAGTTGAAAAAAATGGGTGCTTCTATCGAAGTAGATGATCGCAAAGCGATTGTTACTGGCGTAGAACAACTAGTAGGCGCTGAGGTGGAAGCTACTGATTTGCGCTGTGGTGCTGCTTTAGTATGTGCCGGTTTAGCAGCTTCTGGAGTGACTAAAGTAGGTCAATTAACACACATTGATCGTGGCTATGATAATTTAGTGGCAAAATTAAAAGGAATAGGTGCTAACATTGTTCGGGTGGACGAGTAAGCAAAAACAACCTCAAACAAAAGAGGATAGACGGAAACAACGTCGTGTACGTAGAAAACCAATAGGAACCACTACTAAACAAACGTCCTTTAAACGTGAAAGTCGTCCTGTCTCTTTCCTTGAAAAAATGAGCCTCTTGTGGACTACGGATATTGGCATAGACCTAGGGACTACCAATGTAGTGATGTATGTCAAAGGTCGAGGTATTGTCTTAGATGAGCCAGGATTTGTGGCGTGTGACACAAAGACTAGAGAAGTGATTGCCATAGGTCATGAAGCCAAAGCTATTTTAGGAAGAACCCCAGAGGGTATCGAAGTGATTCAGCCCTTAAAAGGGGGCGTCATTGCCGATTATGATACAACAGCCTATATGTTGCGTCATTTTATTCGCCGTGTGGTACCTGTATCCGGGTTAATTCGTTCTCGCATCATAGCTTGTGTACCATCCAGTATTACACCAGTAGAAAAAAGGGCTGTCTTAGAAGTGTTATTACAAGCTGGGGCTCGCAAAATAGTGCTCATGGAAGAACCTTTGGCAGCAGCTATTGGTACAGGCTTAGACAAGGCTGACCAAGTGGGGGCCATGGTGGTTGATATAGGCGGCGGCACCACAGATATTGCTGTGATTTGTGATTCTGGTATGGTGGTCAGTGAGAGTTTGCGTATCGGTAGCGATACCTTTGATGAAGCTTTATTACAATATATGAAGCGGAAAAAAAAACTACTTATAGGACCGTTAACTGCGGAAGATTTAAAAATCGAAGTAGGCACCGTGGATCCAAGGTCTGGAGAGGAACGTGCTATTGTACGAGGTCGTCACAGTGTGACAGGATTGCCACGTGCCGTAGAAATCACGTCAAAAGATATGAAGTTTGCCTTAGAAAGACCAGTGCAAAATATTATTGAAGGTATCATTGGCATTTTAGAAAAAACACCGCCAGAGTTACTGGCGCAAATTAATGACCATGGTATTATTTTGACTGGTGGAGGCTCTTTACTTCGTGGATTAGATCGTATGATTACAGAAAAAACAGGTCGCCCTGCGTATGTAGTGGAACATCCTAGATATTCTGTCATATTAGGTACAGGAAAAGCATTGTCAGAGTTGAATCAGTTGCGAGATACCTTAGAAGAATTACGTTAGTATATGCTTGAATTCATGATTCTTTCATATAGGGGATGTATACTATAGATAGTAAAAATGTGTATGTCTGAAGTAACACTGTTTTACTAGGAATTGATTGTTCTGATTCTTGAAAATATGATATACTGTACATGGAAGAAAAATGTAGGAGGTGTACATATATGAAAAAAGTTTTTCTATATAGTTTGGGGGCATTGTTAGTAGCGTTTTTTATGACAACTACGGCGCAAGCAGCACCGGTAAATCACGAAACTGTATTATCTGGTGAAGTCGTGTCTGTGGTGAGCGTAGGGACTTCTGTAAAAGAAGGAGACCCATTGCTAACAGTACAAACATTAGGGGGACCTATGGTGGCATCCCGTGCCACAGTGAATGGTGTGGTGCAAACGGTTTCTGTGGAACCAGGTGCCACAGTTGAACGTGGTCAAATTATAACAGTGATAAATAATTAATTACCAATAAGAAGAGGCGATTTAGATGCAATTACATCGTTTTTGGCGTCGGTACACTAAGGGTGTGCTGGCGCTCTTATTGTGTGGGGCCACTTTTACAAGTGCTCATGCAATAGAATTTATGAAAGTAGAAGATTTACATCGTGGTATGGTTGGACATGCAGATACGGTGGTACAAGGTGATAAGATAGATTCCTTCAAAGTGGAAGTATTAGGCGTGATGAAACAACGTGGTCCATCGGGGGATTTGATTTTGGTAAAAGTATCAGGTCCTATTATTGACGCATCGGGTGGTATCGTTCATGGTATGAGTGGTAGCCCCGTATACATTGATGGGAAACTTGTAGGTGCTGTCGCCTATGGCTGGGGATTTACAGATGGTACCTTAGGAATGGTCACACCTATCGAACAAATGGTAAAACTGTGGGATGAGAAATATCAAAAGGATTTACCAAATCCATGGAAAGATACACAACTCATTCCATTGGGAACGCCGTTGATGGCAGATGGTTATGATGAGTCATCCTTAGCATATTTGGGAATAAAGTTTAAAGACTTTGGCTATAAAGGATACGCTACGGCTAGTGATAGTACTGATGATATTGTGAAACCGATGGTGCCTGGCGGTTCTATCGCTGCGTTATTGGTAAAAGGCGACTTAAAAATGGGTGCCGTAGGTACTGTTACCTATGTGGATAAGGATAAAGTGGTTGCCTTTGGTCATCCATTCGATAAACGAGGATCTACTGGCTATTTCATGAATAACTCTAGCATCTTTACCGTTGTAAAAAGTATAGACTCTGGTTTTAAATTAGGGTCATTAGGTCGAGAAGTAGGGGTTATCACAGAAGACCGTGGGGCAGGTATTGCTGGTACTGTTGGCGTATTCGGTAAAGGTGTTCCTGTGCGCATGCAGCTTCGCGACTTAGATCGTGGGGTTGAGCGAAATGCGGCAGTGACTGTGGTGGAATCCCCTAAAATGACGCCGACCTTAGTGGCTACCTCTGTGTATAGCTTGCTTAACAAAACATTGGATCGTGTCGGTGGTGGTACTGCAAAAATCAATATTAAGATTACACCAGTAGATCCTAAATTACCTACTTTAGAACGACGTAACATGATTTACTCTAGTAGCTCTGTATCGGAAAAATCCATTGATGAACTATTTGATATTGTAGAAAGTTTAATGAACAATGCGTTCAAAGATTATGAAATCCGTGATATTCAAGTAGATGTACAAGTGGAAGAAGCGAAGCGAACGGCTACAATCATCGATGCAAGTGCAGACCAAGTGATTGTGTCTCCGGGTGACAATATTGTGATTACTGCCAATTTACAAGCCTATCGGGAAGGAAAGATTCAGCGAGAAATTATCTTTAAAGTTCCAGAGGATCAAAAGTTAGGAACTTACACTCTTGAAGTGCGTGGTGGTGGCGTCATCCCGTTACCATATTTATTTGAAAAACAAAAATATAATTTGACAGATGAAATTGTGGAACGATTGAAAGTGCATAAAAACTTTGAGGAATATTTCAAAGATCTAAGTGAAGATGATCAGAATAACCAAATTGTGGCAGAGTTTTTAGCAGATGATATCAGCATGGTTGAAGACTCTGGTGACAAGGTGAAAAAACAACGCCTTGAAGCAGACGAAGACGATGTTGATGATGATGAGTTACCAAACGGTGGAAAACATAAAAAGGGTTTGAAAGCATCTGATGACGACGAAAAAGAAAAGAATGAAGCTACACGAGTGGTAGTGGATTACGTGGTTTTAGGAGATGGACAGTTTACTGTGCAGGTGGTGGATAAAAAAGATAGAGACCATTTGCGTAAACAGCGGATCAAAGAAAAACTTTCAAAACTAGCGGAGAAAGCAAAAGCAGAAGAGACAGACAAAACGAAAAATAAATAGTTTCATTGGAAGAGAGCAGGAAGTGACGCATCATCATTTCCTGTTTTTCTTTTGAAAACTCTTGTGGTACTACTGCACATTCAATGAGTTTTGTGATATACTGAAAGTTGATACAAATACTCAGGAGGAACTATGATTTGGTTAACATGGATTGGTAAGCAAATGATCTTTTTCCTATCCCAGATAGGAGAGGCCATGCTGTTACTATGGAGGACCATAGGACAATTACCAAAAATAAATTGGAAACTTACAATCGAACAGATGGCACACTTAGGAGTGCACTCCTTGCCAATTTTGTCGCTGACGATGTTTTTTGCGGGCGCTGTTATGACATTACAAGTAGCGGATGTATTGATTCGTTATGGAGCGCAAGGAACTGTAGGCGGTATCATGGCGATTGCCATGGGTCGTGAACTAGGACCAGTCTTAGTAGGCGTTGTATTAGCAGGACGTGTAGGAGCGGCGATAACGGCAGAACTAGGAACGATGAAGGTTACAGAACAAATCGATGCTCTGAAGGTGATGGCAGTGAACCCTATCGGGTATCTTGTGGTCCCTCGTGTCGTGGCTTGCATGATTATGGTACCTATTTTGACATTTTATGGTGTCCTTATTGGCACTGGTGGGGGCTACTTGGTGGCTACCATGGTGAAAGGGCTAGCAGGTTCTACCTATTTAGATTCTATCCAAATTTTTGCCATTCTATCTGATTTAACCTACGGACTTATTAAATCCTGTGTGTTCGGCGCTGTCATAGCCTTAGTGGGATCCTATAAAGGAATGTATACTGATATGGGGGCTACTGCTGTCGGTTATGCTACGACAAGTTCCGTAGTAACAAGTATTATCTTAGTGTTTATATTAAATTACTTTTTATCGGTTATATTATTCTAGGAGGACCTATGATTGAATTACAAAATGTGGTCCTAGCCTATGAGAATAGAACGATTTTAGACCATGTAGATTTAACGATCCATGATGGAGAAACCCTAGCTATATTAGGCGGTTCTGGCGCTGGTAAAAGTACCTTGCTTAAATTAATCATTGGCTTATTACGGCCTACGAGTGGTACCATTTTAGTCGATGGAGTAGATATTACGAAAATTGATGAAAACGAGTTCGACAAATTAAGACAAACGATGGGAATGGTCTTTCAATATTCTGCTTTATTCGATTCTATGAACGTAGGGGAAAATGTAGCCTTTGGACTACGTCAACATACGACCATGAGCGAAGAGGAAATACAACGTACCGTAGCTAGAAAACTGCGTATGGTAGGGTTACCAAAAACGGAGCAGTATATGCCCAGTGAACTATCAGGGGGTATGAAAAAGCGGATTAGTTTGGCCCGTGCCATTGCGCTAGATCCTAATATCATTCTCTATGATGAACCAACATCAGGATTGGACCCGATTACATCAGGAACGATTAGTCGTTTAATACGAAGCATGCAATCTCATTTGCAATGTAGTTCTATCGTGGTCACTCACGATATGAACTCTGCCTTTTTTGTAGCAGATCGCATTGCTTTATTAGATAAAGGAAAATTTATTGAAGTGTCACCAACGGAAGAGTTTAGACATTCCTCCAATCCGAAGGTACAACAATTTATAGAGGGACGTAAATCTGTGAAAGCAGAGATACAAGAAGAAGGAGATATGCCATGAAGTGGACAACAGAAGCGAAGGTAGGCTTATTTACCGTAGTGGGGGTAGTCCTATTTGCAGTTTGTATTGTGTTCTTAGGACGATTTGATATATTTGCAGCTCCTACCATGCATATTGCAGGAAACTTTCAATCTGTGACAGGATTAAAAGAAGGTAATACAGTGCGATTTTCAGGGGTGAAAGTAGGAAAAGTCAAATCTATGCAAGTCACAGATAAAGGAATTACGGTGTCTATGGACATCGACAAAGATGTAAAAATTCCTACAGATTCTGCGTTTACCATGGAAAGTGATGGTATTTTAGGCGATAAATTCATACAAATTACACCAGGCCGAAGTACTTTGTATTTAGATGATGGTGCTTTCATTACTGGAGATGGGAAAAGTGAAATTGATAAAACGATGGCACAAGCTACGAAATTGATGGAAGCAGCCACAACCACATTGCAATCTATGAACGGTATTATTGGTGATGAAAAAACGCAAAGTGCATTGCGAAACGCCTTACAATCCACAGAATTGATTGCACAAAATACAGCGAATTTAACAGCGCAAATGAATGCTATGTTGGCAAATAATAGCGATAATATTTCCGCCTTAACAGCCAATATGGTGGGCATTACGCGAAATATGGAATCCTTGACGAACCAAATGGATAC
>CAUUIH010000039.1:0-11108 GCA_963545165.1 uncultured Veillonella sp. | reverse complement strand
TTACCTATAATTAGTATTATGTGAAATGCATAATGCATGATCACAACAAACCTAGCATATACTTTTATTATGTATATTGCTTTTCAAATATAGCATAACTAGATATTTAAAATCAAGTTTTAAAATATTCATTTCGCAAATGCCAATAAATCCCTTAATACAAGGGTTTTTCTGACTCGTTAAAACAATTAATACCAGTACTATAAAGTCATATAATCTAAGCAATATGTAAAACAATTATCATCTTGATTCTACCCTATATTTCTAGTTTATAGTACATAAAATGTGTCATATATAATAACCAAACAGACACCTTAGAATATAGGTCAAGTACACATATCTTGTTTGTCCTTTTAAATACAAGAATCTATAATAAAACAGCTCTAAATACAACAGAGGAAAGTTGATTAAAAGTATCAACTTTCCTCTATTTTTTAATTATATTTTTATGTGTTTTTCAGCAAGATGGTATGGTTCTACATACAATATCGCAAACGATAGTGGATGTATTATTTGCCTTGCTGCATATTTGCCATTGCATTCATCAACATGGCAATTTTTTGATCTTGTGCTTGCAATTGAGCTTTTAAATCATCTATTTCTTGAGCCATAGCTTTTCTAGACTTGGACACGCCATTATGCTGACCTAATTTAAGACTTACGCCTACATTCACCATATTTTGTCCATTGCCCATAGCACCACCAATGCTGAACATAGTGTCTTCATTAGGGCGGTAGAACGCACCTAATGCTAAAGCACTACCACTGCGATAGTTACCATAGCCTGCTGCTACATTCCATTTGTCATTTTCATCAAAATCCAATGGATGTAGCGCTGCCAATGCGGCAGAACCAGCTACTGCTTTGTCCATGCGAGAGTTCACACGGTTTTCTAAGGCATTCATATTTTGGTTAATGCCCTCAATTTTATTATTAATAGCTTCTGTATTACCATTAATATTCCCGATTTTTTGATTAATTACGGACTCAATGCTTTCTTTTACTTCATGTAATTGGCTACCATTCACGGCATCTTTCGACGTTTTAGATACTTCGCCATCAGCTACATTAGTAACTTTTGTGTTATTAGCGTTAACACCATCTTTTGTGACAAATTGTTTGTTATCAATTGTGATACCATTTGTATCTACTTTTGTTGCACCTGTTGTAACTGTATCTAGTGCAAGATCCTTACTTACAGCTACCGTATAAATTGGATGTCCATCAGTTCCATCAGTGGAAGGTGTAACTGTTACATTACTACCTGCTTTTACTTCTGTTTTCACAGCCTGAATCGCTTCATGAATCGTATTCTTACCTGTGCCACCAATATCTGTCGCTGCAACAGAACCATCTTCTTTTATAGTAGCTGTACCACCTAACGCACTTTTCAAAGATTCTGCTGTATTTTTAATTTTATTAACTTTTTCTTCTACTTTATATAATTGATCTCCATTCACTGCATCTTTAGAACCAGCCGCTACAGAACCTTCGCCTACATTTTTAATAACTTGGTTATTCGCATTTAATCCTGCTGCGGATACATAGGTTTTATCTCCTACACTAAGACCATCTGCACTGATTTTTGTAGTGCCTGTGGTCACGCTGTCCAAAGTGATGTCATCTTTTACTGCTACCGTATAGATAGATTGACCATTTGTACCTTCAGATGCATTTACAGTTACATTTTTCCCTGCAGCGACCTCTGTTTTTGCTACTTTAATCGCTTCTTCCACAGTATCTTTGCCTGTGCCACCGATATTTGTCATAGTAATGGCACCTGTTTCTGCTACCGCAGCATTTCCGCCTAAGATCGTTTTTACAGAGCCTGCGATAGTGCTCATTGTGCCTGCTACAGCATGTAATTGGCTACCATTCACTGCATCTGTAGATGTAGCCGTAATTTGACCTGCTGCTACATTTTGGATTTGCTTTTCTTTACCAGTTGTACCAATAGATACGACAAATCCTTCCCCATTCGCTTTTCCATCACCCGCAAAGCCAGTGAATTTTAAGGATGTACCATTTGCTGTCACTGTAGCTTCTGCTGTATCTACTGCTTTTGTTGTTTTTGCATAAGTACCCAATGCGACAGAATGGGGCATCGTTGTTCTAGCCGCTTCTGCTGCATTGTAACCGCCACCAATGGCGACACTTGTAGGATTTGCTACTACACGAGCACCAATAGCAACACCATACCAAGAAGACTCTGCACTATCCCCAATAGCTACTGCACGATTACTTGCTGCTTTCGAACTAGCTCCGATTGCTACGGTAGACTGACCACTTGCTCCAGGACTACCTGAAGTTGCATAGGTACCGATAGCCACTGCATTTTCACCTTTCGTACTAGAATTCGGACCAATAGCCACGCTATTCGCCTCTTTCGCAAGAGCTCCCGTGCCTTGTGCCACTGTATTAGCGCCTTCTGCACTAGCACTGCTACCAATCACTACGCTATTAGCACCTGTCGCGGAGGAGCCTGTACCTAAGGCTACATTCGTATCTCCACCAGTACCTGCTTCATTCAATGTGGCATGGACAGGTCCTGCAAAAGCTGTAACAGCTAATGCCGCACCTAATATGCCGGCTTTCACAGCTTTACTACTTACTGTGCTTGCCAATTCTGACACCACTACATACATATTTTTTGTCTTATTCCATACAACTCGATACATTTTATTCATGTGTATCCACCTTTCTTTTACTCAACATTTATGTTCATGTTTCTACCATTTACGTAACACTACTATGTATATGCTCTCTATGCATCTACAATGCGTAATGATACGTCGTTCTCTATCGCTTACTGCATCCTTTCACAATGAATACGATAAAAGTAGGATTTAACTGCAAAAAATTTTCCATCCCCACTAATACGACTATTATGAAAGAAAAAAGAAATACTGTACCAAAACTACATCTTGATACAGTATTTTTAATTTCTATGTGATTAGTTTACACTAGTTTTATGAATATTTCATGAAGTTTTATGAAGTTTTATGAATATTTTTTGAATTTCCATAAAACACATTCATACAATTACAATGTGTACTCTGATTTTATTTTTTTATAGGCTGGATGCTTGCCCACTGCTTTCACGAGGCGTGGTCTCCAATGGAATGCTGCTTGGTACGCTGCATATCCAAAGATGATAACCGACAGTCCCCCTTGGATAGGAACTTCGCCGCAGGCATAAATAGCATAGCTATCGTAAGCAATGGCTAGGGCACTCATCACATAGATGAGACGGCGCAAGCCCATAGTAGCACCCTCGATAGATAACATCTTGTTCACTGCTACGCAGCAAAGAATGTAAGGGAATACATTTGTCACTACCGCTAAATTAACAAGTTGCGCGAACTGTTCATTCAAACTTTCATCGGTGGTCATCAACGCTAAAATACCTTGCAATGCCAAGAGGATGAAAATACCGCGCACTGGAGAATCTACACGATTCACACGAGCGAACACCTTAGGAAAGAATCCTGCTTCTGCACAACTTTTAAACACACGGCTCAAGGTAAATTGCCAACCCATGATGGCCCCAAAACATGATACCGCCATGAGAGCCATCACGATTTTGCCTACCGTGCCATTAAACATGTACGCAAAGACAAGTCCGAAAGGAGCGGTAGAATGCACTAACTCGATGTTAGGGATGATGCCCGCCATAATATTGGTGGATACAATATAAACCACGGCTACTGCCAAAGTGCCAAAAAATGTCGCTATAGGTACATTCTTCTTAGGATTTTCTACGGCATCTGCGTTCGCTGCCGCCGATTCAAAGCCTAAAAAGCCCCACAATGTGAGGGAAATGGACTGACTGACCGCATCAAATATGGGCAGTTCTTGTGGGTTCCAAACAGACACAAACATCTCTGGATCGAACCAAAACCAACCAAACACGCCAATAAATAAGACTGGCAACATCGTGCCCCAAATGGTAATGTTACTAATACGCCCTGTGCTCTTATTGCCACGCACATTGACTAGGGCTGCCACCATAAGCAACACGATGGTTGCTAAGCTCACTTCTAGTGGTGAAAGCTGCATATCAAATAACACAGCTCCATATCCTACGATGGATATGGCAATGGCTACATTAGCAATGACCAAGGATACTGCATAGGAATAGTTCGCCATAAAATGGCCGGTCCTACCGAAGGCATATTCCACATAGCCTCCTAATCCACCAGATTTCTTGGTAAATAAACCACATTGGGCAAAAATATAGGCTAAGGTCAAAGACCCTAGTACCGTAATAATCCATGATAGGATAGAAATGGTACCTACCTGTGCTAATTGAGACGGTAGCATAATAATTCCAGCACCCAACATATTGGCTGCCACGATGGATGTCAGTTGGAATACAGACATTTTTTTAGCGGTGGTTTTCATGTATCAAGCCCCTTTCCATACATCACTTGAGCATTTCAAGTATCCGTGTCGTCAAAAACCGCTAGCGTCACTAGTCCGTACGGAATGGGTTCGGATGTAGTGACGCGATTTCATTCATTTATCGATTCATTGTAACACCTTTTACCCCTCATGGATAGATGTTTTTTTACAATTTTTCTAGGATTGTTATAACTTTCTATCATTTCCCTATCTTCCTATGATATACTAAAGAAAATATGCTATGTCCATAGAAAGAAAGGATGTCCTTATGCAAGAACAAATCATTCAACTCTTGGGCGATGTAAACGGATTCCTCTGGAATAATATCATCATCGCTCTCCTCATCATTGCTGGTGTTTGGTTTACGACAACCACACGATTCGTGCAATTACGACAACTACCAGAAATGTTCCGCATTTTAAAATCTGGTGCCGGAGAAAAAAGTAAAGGTGACCATCACATTTCTCCATTCCAAGCCTTCTGTATTAGCGTTGCCTCTCACGTAGGTGTAGGCAACATCGCTGGTATCGCCATTGCCATTGCCTTAGGTGGTCCAGGTGCCGTCTTCTGGATGTGGTTCATCGCACTTCTTGGAGCAGCTACTAGCTTCATCGAAAATACCTTAGGTCAGATCTACAAAGAGCGCTTATCTGACGGCTCCTTCCGTGGCGGTCCATCCTATTACATTCGCCATGGTTTGAACAGCCCATTCTTATCCGTTTTATTTGCCATCTTGATTAGTGTCACATACGGATTAATTTACAACTCCGTACAAGCGAATACCATCGCTATCGCTGTGCAACCATGGAATATCGATGCATCTACAACCGGTCTTATCGTAGCAGCTTTATCTGCCCTCGTTATCTTCGGTGGTGCTAAACGTATCGCTCAAACAGCTGAGTTTTTAGTGCCTTTCATGGCTGGTTTATATTTCTTAATCGCCTTATATATTGTCATTGCTAATATCTCTGTATTACCAGATGTGATTTCCGCTATTTTTACACAGGCTTTCACAGTTGATTCTGCTACAGGCGGTTTCATTGGTGCTGCTGTGATGCAAGGGATTAAACGTGGCTTGTTCTCCAACGAAGCCGGTGAAGGTTCTGTACCTAATGCATCCGCTTCTGCTGATGTAAATCACCCTGTAAAACAAGGTTTAATCATGTCCCTTGGGGTATTCGTGGATACTATGTTTGTATGTACTGCGTCTGCATTCATCGTTCTTGTATCTGGAGAATATGTACATACAGATTTAACAGGGATTGCCTTGGTTCAACATAGTATTGGACACCAATTAGGTTCTTGGGCTCCAGCCGTTATCGCCTTATTCGTATTCATGTTCGCTTATAGCTCCATTATCGGCAACTATTTCTACGGCGAAGTAAACATTGCGCATATGACGAAAAACAACAAACTTGCTATCAACGTATTCCGCGCTCTTGTTATCATCATGGTCTATGTTGGCTGTATTGCTGAGTTAAATCTTGTTTGGAACTTGGCCGACTTATTCATGGCATTCCTAGTACTTTGCAATATTACATCTATCTTGCGATTAGGTAAACTAGTAACTATTGCACTGAAAGATTACGTGAACCAAAAATCTCAAGGCATTGAAGATCCAATCTTCGACCGCTCTATTTTACCAACTCAAAAAGGTATCACTTGGTGGCACAAAGGTCACGAAAACGAATAATTGCATACTGAAAGGGTCCTTCGGGACCCTTTTTCTATTATTGGAATCTATCTATACTTATACCTGTATATGTTTTAAAGATAATAACTGGTACAAAGTATATATTTCATATACCAAAAGAGGAACGTCGATACTGCATGATCAACGTTCCTCTATTTTTTGACTCTCTATTACAAATCCTACATTTGGCTATTTTATAATCACATTCTACACAGGTATAGCCTGCTCTAATCGGAAGGAATAGATATATACCTCTTTCACCGGGTATGGTGTCAATCGTTCCAACGCTTCTTTATAGAGCATGAGCTGGATGCGATAGCGCTCTACCAAGTCGTCTTCATCTAGACGGTCCGTTTTATAGTCCACTAACACCCAAGCGCCTTCTTCTAGGAATGCCGTATCGATGATACCTTGTAGGAATAGTTCTTCTCCGTCTAACATCTCTGGGTACACCCGATTCGCTGGGAATAACATGCTAAACGGTAGTTCTCGTTCCACTCGTTCTGATTCTAGCAATCGCTGTCCTAGGTGCGACTGAAAGAAATCATAAATTCGTTTTTCACTGATTGCTTTTCGTTCCTCATCCGTCAAGTATCCTTGTAATGCCAGCAAATCTAGCGCTTGTCGTAAAGATGGTCGTGTGTATTGTTGCAACGGCAACCACTGCATCACTTCGTGCATGAGAGTACCCCACCGAGCACCACTGCGAATTGGTGTGGACGTGTCAAGAGAAGATAAGGATACGTCGAAGGGGCCTAGGTCTACTGATAACTCGATTGGTATATTCGCTGACGTATCCCCTGTACCATCCTCATCACTAGTATTTGTGGCTGAATACATATCTCCCTGATATGTATCAGTAATAACCTCTTCTAAGCCACCTTTTACGAAACTATCTGCCCGATAGTCCGGCTCAATCATCTGTTTCGCCAATTCTTCCATTTCCACAAAGCGCCGTTTGATTTCAGACACAGAGATTTTCCCTGCTCGTTCTGTGGAACTTTCATAAGGATAGACAGAGGTCAATCGTTCCACCACGACAGGGTCCAGTGATGGCGCTTCTACCGGCAATTGCGCTCGCACTTGTTCTAGAATATCCACTTCTACGGACGGTGTTTCCTGTGAAACACTGTACTCATTCCCGTCATGAACATGGAAGGACACTGGACAATCTTTGTATGGTATATCTGGGAATTGCGGGCTTTCTACGTCCGCAAATTGGCGTAATTGCGTACCTCCTGCTACATGGCGAGCTAAACTCCGTAAAATCCAATCTAAATAGGAATTACAGCCTAGAATCTGCTCTTTCGTGAAAGCACTTTCACCCCACTGTAACACAGGTGCTATCCATTCACCCATCTTCTTCGTAGCCGGTCGATCCGTAGAACCATTGATAGAGCCCTTCATATAACCTGTAATATAGAGTTTATCTTTAGGCCGAGTCAATGCCACATAGAGGATACGTTCCTCTTCAGCTTTCAAATTCTCTTCCAAGGCTTGGCGCACAAAAATCCATGGCAAGGAATTGTACATGACCCGCAAATCAGGGAAGTACCCTTTTAAGCCCACTCCATATTCCTTATGCAATAGCAAGGACCGGTTCAAATCCATTTTGTTGAAGCCCTTTTGTGTGCCCATGAGGAATACCACAGGGAACTCTAAGCCCTTACTTTTGTGGATGGTCATAATACGCACCACATTGTCCGCTTCACTCACCGTTTTGGCAACACTCAAGTCTTCTCCAGATGCCTGCAAGCTTTCAATAAAGCGCAAGAAACGGAACAGCCCACGGTAATTGCCATTTTCATATTGTTTAGCCCGTTCATACAAGGCTAGCACATTGCCACGGCGCACCAAACCATTCGGCATGGCGCTCACGTATTCCACCACATGCAAGGTGTCGTAGATGTGCCAAATTAAATCTGTAATGCCTTGTCGACGGGACATGGTGCGCCATGTATCCATAGAGTCCACAAAGCGAATCCACCCTGCATTTTGAGATGCTTCTACGAATGCTCTCAACCCACTCCACAAGCTGTTGTCCCCTACGGACAGGCGAAGTCGCCCTAAATCGTTCGCATCCATCCCGATCAGTGGCGATTGCAAGACGATAGCCATAGGCAAATCCTGTTCTGGATTGTCGATGATTTGCAATAAGGACAGCACAAACTGCACTTCCATGGCACTGAAATAGCCGGACTTCTCCTCTGCATAGGCAGGAATCCCCTCGCGCCGTAACAGGTCAATCATACGGCTTGCCGACCCTGAGATAGACCGTTTCAAGAGCACAATATCTCGCCACTCCATGGGGCGGAAAGTACCGTCTTTATCTTGCACCATAGCGCCATTTCGCTTCAACTCTTGGATTTTACGGATCACAAAGAGCATTTCCTTTTCATCGTTCTCTAGGTCTTCTCCCTCTTCAAGATCTGTTTGCGCCTTGTCCTCATCACAGCAGAGAACGTGTACTTCTACATCGCCACCTACCCATTCTGGTGGTGCCTCTTCTACGATGCGACCTGTATGGAGCGCCTCTGCCTCACCATAGGTAAGTCCCGCCCCTTCGTCAGTCATGATTTGAGAGAAAATAAAGTTCGTCACATTGAGAATTGCTTCGTGGGATCGGAAGTTTTGTGACAAATCGATACGTCGTTCCACACCATCCACATGGTGATTAAAACGATGGTACTTGTCCATGAATAGCTGAGGATCTGCCATACGAAATCCATAAATCGACTGTTTCACATCGCCTACATAGAATCGATTGTCCTCACGAGACACTAAATTCACGATGGCCTCTTGGACGCCATTCGTATCTTGGTATTCATCGACCATTACTTCTTTGAAAGTATCCTGTAACTCTAGCGCCACCTCAGATGGTTTAAGTTCCTCTATAGATTCTGGGTCTACTAATAAGGCTAAGCATAGATGTTCCAAATCGGAGAAATCAATCATGCCTGCTTCTTGCTTTGCCTGTTGAAAATCAGTATGGAATCGTTTTACTAGCGCAATGATACCTCGTACCAAAGGGACTAAGTACTCCATTTGCTCTCGCCAATCTGCTTCCGTAATGGCAAAGACACCTTTCGGCATAGCTTGCAAAATATCCTTACCTTCCGCCAAGATGGCTTTGATTTCGCTCAAGATCGCTGGGTCGCTTTCATTCATGGCTTTTGTGGCGCGTAGTACTGGGAAACTAAATCCCCCAATCCCTACAACACCTACATGCATAGCATCCCACGTGTCTGCTATTTGCATAGCTTGTAACAGCGTTTGCAGTTCGCTGACCTTCTCCATCCATTTATCGAAGCCATTGCCTAATGTTGCCAATCGCTGTGCCTCTTCATAGCGCTCTAGGAGATACTCAATTTGCCGTTGTTGTTCTTTCCAAAATAGTTCGCCCCACGTGGTTTCTAGTAATGTCTGGTGTAAAGCATTTTCATAAGTATGACATACCTCATCTAACCAGCGCATAGGCTGACTTTGAGCCAAGGCAAAGTTATAAATTTGAAATACCGTCTCCCGCAAGACTTGGTCCGACCGTTCCGTGCTGAACATATCGCTCACATCGTAAATGTTATACAGCCCCTGTTCATAGGCCTCTAGCAAAATCCCATTCAGCACATCGTAGCGCATAAGCGCTAATTCTCCTTCATTGCCAATGGTAAAAGACGGGTCAATGTCTAGTTTATAGAAATAACTGCGAATCACCCATTGGCAAAAGGAATGCAATGTAGAAATATGGGCAGACGGCAACATATTCAATTGTTCTTCTAAATACGCATCCCCTGTGGCTTGAAACTCTTCCGCTAGTTTTACACCGATACGAGCTTTCATCTCTGCGGCTGCCGCCTTTGTGAAAGTTACCACCATCAGTTCTTGAATGGTCAGCTCCCGCCGTTTCAAGCGTTGTATCATGCGCTCTACGAGGACTGCCGTTTTACCGGATCCCGCCGCTGCAGATACCAAGATCGTTTGGGACGGTAACTGTCCCGGTCTAGGCGCATCAATAGCACTCTGTTGCGCATCAGTCCATTTCATAGGTAGCCCCTCCTGTTTGTACTGTTTCCATCTTCTCCAATGCTTCCTCTTCGGTCATGGTCTTAATATAACGATATCTGTTGCGGGTTCCATCAAAGCGACATAAGGCTTGGAACTCACAAAATTCACAAGGTCGTCGCTTATCCTTTTGGTAGGGACTAATAGGGAATTCCCCATCCATCATCTGCGTACCACTATTGGAAATAATTTGTTTTGTGTATTCTTTCATGAGCCCAAATTGTTCTATCGTCTTCAAACTCTTAGATGTGCGACTATCTGGAGTGCCATCCTTTTTCAGAACGATCGGTACATATGGAGAATTGCTTTGGTAGGCCCTCGTCACATCTAAGGATTGTAGGACATCGCCGTCTACAAAGTATCCACTATTTTTTAACTGTTGGATATCTGCTTTTTCTTCCTCCGCCCGTCTGTGATTCACGACTTCCGACAATTTCACTTGCGGATTCCGCACATATGTATAGAGAGCAGCCGCTGTGCCAATTCTATCTTGTGTATTCTTTTCCAACGCCAATAGATAGGTCATCAATTGCAATTTCAAACCGTAGTAAATTTCATCGGCTCTTACTGTAGTGCCCCCTGATTTATAGTCGATAACCGCCGCATAATGGCCAAGAGGTCCACGATATTCGTCGACACGGTCAATTTGACCACGCAATACGATACTTTCACCATAATTCTTGCCCAATGGAATGCGCACTGGATGCCAACTAGATGTACCCATGCCAAAGCTTTGCTCTACTTCTGTAGTAGAAAACTCACTTTTCTTGGACCAATCTACGAGACGTGCCACCGTAGCCGACAAGGTGGATGTTAATCGAGTATATAGTTGCGCTTCGTACGCATCTCGCTCCTCTGTGCCCATTACTGCATCTGCTGCTTCACGGCATAAAGATTCTTGTTCTTCCTCTGTTAAATCACGCCATTGTCGACCCTGTTGTAATAGATATTC
>CAUUIH010000038.1:0-11314 GCA_963545165.1 uncultured Veillonella sp. | reverse complement strand
CGTAAACCAGAAGTTATCGAATCCATGAAGAAAAACGGCGTAACTTACTTTGCAGCCGTTGGTGGTGCAGCAGCTTTAATTGCTAAATCCATTAAAAAATATGATGTTATTGCGTATGCTGACTTAGGTCCAGAAGCTTTGGCAGAATTGACAGTAGAAGATTTCCCTGCCATCGTTGTTATCGATAGCGAAGGAAACGATTTCTACGAAATCGGTCAAGCTCCATACCGCGAAGACGTTTAATCAAAACCTACAAGAGGCTCTCATTTGAGAGTCTCTTTTTTGTTGCTAAACACTGGATAGACAGGGAGAATATTGAAAATTCATCTTACCTACAGAAAGAATATGATATAATACAATTATATATATGTAATTAGAAAGGAGAGATTATGATAGGACTTATAGTAAGTGGTATTATTTTGCTCCTCATCGAAATGATGATACCAGGATTTGGCATCTTTGGTCTAACAGGTCTATTGCTATTTCTCTGGGGAATCTATGATTGGATGGGTGGAGGACCTACGGCGGTAGTAACGGTGACCGTACTATCTGTACTGGGTGTACTGTTGTTGTGGTGGATTATCTCCGTATTTCCTAAGACGTGTTTAGGAGAACGATTGACCTTGCGTCTGCAATCTACTAAAGAAAAAGGCTATGCCAGTCATCCGGATCCTAATCGTTGGTTGGGCAAGATTGGATATACAAAAACGGTATTACGACCAGCAGGGACGATCATTGTGGAGGATACATTCCTCGATGTAGTCACTGATGGCGAATTTTATGAACCTGGTACAGAGGTAATCATTGTATCTGTTACAGGAGGTCGTATTGTAGTGAGAGCTACAGAAAGATAGGAGGCACTATGGAAACAATTATTGGAACTGTGGGATTTATTATTTTTCCGATTATTCTCATCATCGGTATTTCTTTATTTTTACATTTCGTCCCATTAGGGCTTTGGGTATCTGCTTTAGCAGCGGGTGTGAACGTCAGCATTATGACATTGATTGGTATGCGTTTGCGTCGTGTATCTCCGTCTCAAATCGTGCTTCCTTTGGTGAAAGCCAATAAAGCAGGCTTAGATGTGACGGTAGACCAATTAGAGGCCCATTATTTGGCAGGTGGCGATGTAGACCGTGTTGTTGATGCATTGATTGCAGCAGAACGTGCTACGATGGAATTAACCTTTGAACGATCGGCAGCTATCGATTTGGCAGGTCGTGATGTATTAGAAGCGGTGCAAATGTCGGTTAATCCAAAAGTGATTGAAACACCGATTATTTCTGCAGTAGCTAAAAATGGTATCGAGCTAAAAGTTCGTGCCCGTGTGACAGTGCGTGCTAATATTGACCGTTTAGTGGGTGGTGCCGGAGAAGCAACAATTATTGCCCGTGTTGGGGAAGGTATTGTTACTACCGTAGGTTCCTCTGAAGAGCATACGGACGTATTGGAAAATCCAGACCATATTTCTCGTACTGTATTGAATAAAGGTTTAGATGCGGGGACAGCTTTTGAAATCTTATCCATCGATATTGCCGACGTAGATGTGGGACGTAATATTGGTGCCCAATTGATGACAGATCAAGCAGAAGCAGACAAAAAAATCGCTCAAGCACAAGCGGAAAAACGTCGTGCTATGGCGGTGGCCCAAGAACAAGAAATGCGTGCTCATACACAGGAAATGCAAGCGAAAGTAGTAGAGGCGCAAGCAGAAGTGCCAAAAGCCTTATCCCAAGCGTTACGTGAAGGCAATTTAGGCGTTATGGATTACTATTCGATGAATAATATTATGGCGGACACTAAAATGCGTGAAAGTATTTCTGAAGGTGACTATGCATCTACCATCGATGGTAAAGGTACACATGAATAAGGTAGAGGAGGTATCCGATTATGGAAATAGGGATACTCATTCTGATTATTTTAGGATCCTTTATATTTAAAAAGGGCAAATCCAACGGAGAGTCTCCACAAAAAACGGTCCCTAGTAAAGATATGACGTGGGAAGAGATGGAAGAATATTATGGGATTACACTTTCACGGCATTCAGAAGAACCTGAGGTGCCAGAGGTGTCAGTACAGGTGCCAGCTGATGTAACAATGAGAAACACTTCAGAGAGCACGGTGAGCACAGGTAATCCAATGGATGCAAATATGTATGAGAAGCCAGTGTACTCAGAGACAATTGATACAGAAACAACACGACCTACAACTCATGAAAGTACAGAGGCGATACGAAGGGAATCTCCTAGAAAACCTTTGAAAGAGATAAGAATCGAGGAATCTTGTTATCGTGGTTCTTCTAGACAGGAATCCTTACGAGCAGCAGCAAGACATGGCATGGTGTGGTCCATGATATTGGAAAAGCCGAAAGGGGCTCGTATGCTAGGTCGTTATCATCGCTAGATATATATTGTTATTTAAGAGTAGATTACTATAATAGGTAGTCAATCATACATGTCATATAGAAATGAGCTATCCAGGAGGGAGAATACCTTTCAGGATAGCTCATTTACTATATATGTAATCGTTTTTTTGTGTAGAACATGGATGACTATTTGACTGGTGGGATTATATAATGTTAGACAAATTAAAAGCGACCCTAAAGAGTAGAGTCGCTTAGATTGATTATAAAGCTTTGATATCTGTTTCTGCTAAAGAAGCAACGATGGAATCTGCTAATTCTTCAAATAATGGTAATTGCTCATCGTGCAATGCACCTTTAATATCTAGTGGAGTACCAACGATTTCCATGTTTTTGAACTCATTTGTGAAGTACTCAACCATGCGTTTCATCGCGCCAGATGCCCAGGAATGGTTACCTACGATAGAAACTTTATGGTTATGGAAGTTCAATGCATGTAATTCATGCAATAAGTTTTCCATAGTTAAGTATAAACCTAAGTTGTAAGTTGGTGCCATACATACTAGATGACTATATTTCCATGCATCAGAGATGATGTAAGATGGATTTGTTTTAGATACATCATAAATACGGATATCTGTAACACCGCGTAGGGATAGCAATTTTGCTAGTTGTTGTGCCATTTCAGCTGTGTTGCCATACATGGAACCAAAGGCGATAACAACACCTTTTTTCTCAGCATTGTATGTGCTCCAGTGCATATACTTGTTAAGAATGTAAGAAATAGTGTCAGGAGTTCTCCAAATTGGTCCATGAAGTGGTGCAATGATTTTTACATCTAAGGCAGATGCTTTTTTTAAAGCATTTTGTACTTGTGCACCATATTTACCTACGATATTTGTGTAATAACGACGAGCTTCATCTTCATATACACGGTCAAAATCTAATTGATCAGCAAAGATGTTACCGTTGATTGTACCGAATGTACCAAATGCATCAGCAGAGAATAAGGTGCCTGTAGTTGCTTCGTAAGTACAAGTTACTTCTGGCCAGTGAACCATTGGCATAGTGTAGCTGTGAAGTTTATGCTGACCAAGATCGATGGTGTCTCCTTCTTTTACTTCATAGTAGTTGTCAGGAGCTGGACGACCATAGAATTGCTCAAAGAAACGGAATGTAGTTTTATTGCCGACCATTTTAACATTTGGGTAACGGTCTAATAATTCTACTAATGTAGCACAATGATCAGGTTCCATGTGATTTACGATTAAATAATCTAACTCGCGACCATTTAATAAATGTTCTACATTGTCAAAGAATTCTTGACGAATGCTATCATCTACAGAGTCAACAATACAAGTTTTTTCGTCGTCAATAAAATAGGAATTGTAGCTTACTCCATTTGGAATTGGAAATAAGTTTTCAAAACGTTCTGTACTCCAATCGTTGCTACCAATCCAATAAATATGATCAGTCAATTTTTGTGCGCAATGCATAGTTAAATTCCTTTCATACATACGGGGGGATTGTTATGCCCCAGATTTTCTTATCAAATATATATTACTAGTTTATAAGCTAGAACGCAACTATTTTGTATCGTTTTATAAGAAATAGATAGATAAAACTCTATTTGTATTTTGTAGTTTGACAACAGTAATAAATATAGGTAAACTTATAAGCATATATAATAGTAAAAGTTAAATTGAAATTGAAATATGTTATATTCGTAATAGATTGAGGTTATTATGTCTGTATCTGCAGAATTACTGCGCGCCTTTGTGGGCGTTGGATTACATTTATCTTTCTCCAAAGCAGCGAAAGCCAATGGAGTTTCTCAATCGGCTATTAGTCAGAGTATTAAGCAATTAGAAAAAGATTTAGGAATTCCTTTATTTGAAAGAACAACGAAGTCAGTAGCCTTTACAAAAGCCGGTCGAGAACTCTTTGAAACGTCGGTAGAAGCCTTTTCTATTTTAGATAATGGAATTGCAAAATTACAAGAACGTATATCGAGAGAGTATAAAAGTTTACACTTAGCGGCTACAGATACATTGAGTAAACATTTTTTATTACCTGCTTTCAAAAGTTGGCAAGAAAAACAACTAGACATTAGTTTGCGTGTTACCAATCGACCATCTCGGGAATGTGTAGGGATGATCGAAGCGGGAGAGGCGCAAATTGCCGTGGTTCATGCCTATGATGGTTTGTATGATAACAATCATCTTGAGGTAATTGAATTAGAGGCGATGCAAGATATATTTGTAGGCGGCACTACATATAAAGATGATTCTAAGGTGTGGACCATCGATGAGATTATGGCGGAACCATTGCTATTGCTCACTATGGGGGCTAGTAGTCGAACATTTTTTGATGCGGTCACCTACAATCGTTGTACTAGTCCAGCTTTTGAATTAGGCAGTTTAGATGTGCTCATAGATTTGGTGGAGATTAATTTGGGCATTTCCTTGGTGCCAGAATTGGTAGCAAGAGAAAAATTGAAACAAGGTTCGTTAGTGGAGTTGAAAACGAATTTACAGATTCCTGAACGACGTATTGTACTGGTACGGTCAAGAATGGATGCATTAACAGAAGGTGTTTCGCAATTTATAAATATATTGAAAGACAGAAAACAATAAGGAGGATCATCGTGGAATTATTAAAACAACGTATTGATGCAGAAGGTATTGTGTTGAACAATCGAGTGTTAAAAGTAGATGGATTTTTAAATCATCAAATTGATCCTAAATTGTTTGTTCAAATTGGTAAAGAAATTGCTAAGCAATTTGAAGGACGTGGCATTGAACGTATTGTTACGATTGAAGCATCTGGCATTGCGATTGCTTTACAAGTAGCGATTGAGCTAGATGTTCCTTTGGTGTTTGCTCGTAAGAAAAAATCTATCTTGATGACAGAAGATGTGTATCATTCTGTAGTCTATTCCTACACAAAAGAAGAAAATTATGATGTAACCATCTCTAAAAAATTCTTACCTGCTGGTGAAAAAGTGCTAATTATTGATGACTTCTTAGCAAGCGGTGAAGCAGCTATGGGTCTTGCAAAATTAGTAGAAGGTGCAGGAGATACAGTGGAAGGCATTGCCATCGTTATCGAAAAATCCTTCCAACCTGGTCGTGAACGTTTAGAAAAAGCGGGGTATGATGTACATTCTTTAGTGCGTATTGCACGCTTTGAAAATGATCGTTGTATCTATGTGGAAGATGAAAACTAATAATGATTGAAAAGTAACCTGGTTTTGTGGTATCATTATGGTAATGAGTTTTAATTTGAAAGTAATGGAGATAAGACAGTGAATAAAAAAGCAGAATTATTTCAACAGTTTATTGAACAAAATGAATTAACAAATCTTTTTACTCTTCGTGAGATTGAAAATGATCCATATAATACAGTAGTATTTGATGCAACTGTGGAATATAATGATATTGTGTTCCCATTGTTTGTTGTGTTGGATGACACACCATTTGGTTTTGTACGTTTAGAAATTGCAGGTGGTCGTTTTACTCCGGAACAACGAAAAGCAACGTTAGATGTGTTGAATCAATTAAATAGTGAATTCAAATGTTTCAAACATTATTTAATGGAAGAAGATGGCTACGAAGCAATTCTTTTAGATGTAAGCTTAATGAGTGGAGATAACTTTGATCCAGCATTAGTGGCGTACACTATTTTTGAAGTATTGTATCCACATACACAAAAAGATTTAACTCGTATTATTGCGGCTGTGGAAAGCGTTAAAGTAGAAGAAACTGGAACAGAAGAAACTCCTGTAAAAGAAGCAACAGCTAAAAAAGAAAGTAAACCACGCAAAACCACAAAATCTAAAAAAGGTTAAGATGTATTAAAAATCGATTCATATGGGCATTGTGACAAACAATGCCCTTTTTTTAACGAGGTGATACCTATGAATGAAAAGGCTAGAGTATTTGAACAATTTCTCGTTGATGAGAAATTGACATGCTTTGAGAAACGTGAAGTGGGAGATGAAGATCATACAGTTGTATTTCGCTCCTATGTGCAAACGGAACTAGGAGATATTCCAGTATTTCTGTTATTAGATGACACAATTTATGCTACGATTCGCTTGTTGATTGGTGCTGGTGTTGTGACAAAGGAAAATCGTCAAGATATTTTGACATTCATCAACCGTGAAAATAGTACGTATAAAAGCTTTAAATACTATATCGAAGAAGATGATGATAGTGTATATTTAGATTGTATTAATCAAAGTGCTAACTCTAATTTTGATTCACGATTGTTATATGTACTGATGACTCAAATTGTAGAATATATTCCTGGGAAAATTCAAACTATAGGTGAGGTATTCCAAGTTAAGCAATTACCGCCACCTGAACATGCACATGAATAATATAAATAGTTTATGAGTGAAAATGATTAAAATAGAATAAAATCTATCGACTTTGATTAAAATCAATCAAAATGGTGCATGCGCAAATGGGATAAACAATTCAATTCGTGTAATACAATTCAAAAATGCTAAAAAATATAGAGAGATACACAATTCGTGAGATGTGAAATAGTGGTTTTCTATAGCATATCTATTGTATCTCATGCTATAATAGGGATAGGTTATTTATACTATAGATTCACGTAGTATAAGGGGTGATACAATGGCATTAGGTGAAAATTTAAGACATGCCCGTAAACGGATTGGGCGGAGTCAACTAGACGTGGCTCGTGATATTGGTATTAGTAATGCTGCCCTGTCAAATTACGAAACAGGATATCGAGAGCCTGATTTGGAAACCTTAAAGCGATTGGCTAATTATTATGATGTAACAATTGATGAATTAGCTGGCAATGCAAGCATGGCTAGAGAAATTCTTTACGATTTGAGTAGCATTGTAAAAAATGGGCGAATTGCACACAATGGTGTAGAATATGTATTAAGTGATTCACAACGATTAAAATTGAGACGCCAAATTGCACATGCATTTGAAATGTTCAATGAAGGAAAATCCAATTGGTAGCATAAACATGTTATTCTAGGAACGTTTGTGGAATAGCATATCATCGTATAGAAAGCGTAGAAGCTCTCGGGTACGTTTGAGAGTGCAAGTTACTGTATCTACAAAATGAAAAGCACAGTTCTATGAAAATAGGACTGTCTTTTTTATTGTCTAAGATAGAATATGATATAATTTACTGAAAGGGGCATACTGATGGGTAGTATAAGAAGTAAACCCTTTATAGAATGTATGTATACTGAATGTAGATAAATACGATAAGTGAAAGTGAGGTTTAACTATGAAGAAACCAGTTGTAGTTGTGCCAGGCTTGGTACGTAAAGATGCGGTGGCTTACCTAAGTGAGCATGTGACCGTACGCCAGTGGACAGAAAAAGAAAAAATGCCCAAGGAGCTATTAAAAGAGTGGCTACGTGAGGCAGATGGTTTGTGGAGTATTAATCATTTTACAGTGGATGAAGATCTAGTGAAGGATGCGCCAAATTTAAAGGTCATTGCACAGGCTTCAGTGGGGTATGATAATATCGATATCGATGCTTTGACTACACGAGGCATTCCTTATGGAAATACTCCTGATGTATTAACAGAAACCACAGCGGAGTTAGCATTTACACTGATGGCAGCTGCGAGCCGTAGAATCTATGAAAATGCTCAGTTTGTTAAGGATGGGAAATGGGCGGAACGTCCTTCTAATATAAAAGGGAAAGATTTAAGCCGTATGACATTGGGGATCATAGGCATGGGTAAAATTGGTGTATCCGTTTCTCGCAGAGCACGTGCTTTTGGGATGACTGTACAGTATCATAATCGGAATCGCCGCAATGAAGATAGCTTGCTGATGACTACCTACGTATCATTGGGCAAGTTGCTCACTACTAGTGATGTTATTTTAGTCGTGGCTCCATTGACAGAGGAAACATATCATTTAATTGATGCAGAGGCTTTTGAAATGATGAAAGAGACGGCTTTATTCGTCAATGTGGGACGCGGAAAAATCGTGGATACAGATGCCTTAGTACACGCATTAGAAACAGGTCAAATTGACTATGCAGCTCTTGATGTAGTGGATCCAGAACCAATTGGGGCAGACCATCCTTTACTTAAAACAGGTAAATGCTTAGTAGTGCCTCATATTGGGTCTTTCACGGATCGTACACGCAAAGAAATGGCCATGCTAACGGCTAATAATTTGATTGCTGGTGTACAAGGCAAACCATTGTTGACTTGTGTCAATGAAAGTGTTAATTACAAGGCCGCTGAAGAATAGGGTAGCATACTGTAACAGAGACGGTGAGAAATGATAGGATTCGCAAGAAATCGATGAAACATAGCTGTTCCTGTGGTATAATAAGGAGAATGTGCGGTACTTGCACTTGTGTATAATCAATATAAGAGAGGAAGAATCACATGGAATCGAAAGAGACGATGATGAGTACGGAAGAAACAACGCCTCAAACTATTAATTTTATTGAAGCGATTATTAATACAGATAATGAAGAAAATACCTATGGAAAACGTGTTCATACACGGTTTCCTCCAGAGCCAAATGGATATTTGCACATTGGACATGCAAAATCCATTTGCCTAAACTTTGGGCTTGGCAAAACCTACAAAGGCTTAACAAACTTGCGCTTTGATGATACGAATCCAGTAAAAGAAGACGTGGAATATGTAGAATCCATTGAAGAAGATGTAAAATGGTTAGGCTTTGAGTGGCATGGGGATGTACATTATGCATCTGACTATTTCGGTAAACTATATGAATATGCTCAAGTGTTGATAAAAAAAGGTAAAGCCTATGTAGATGATCAAACACCAGAAGAAATTCGTGCTACCCGTGGTGATTTTACAACACCAGGTACAAATAGTCCGTACCGTGATCGTAGTGTAGAAGAAAATTTACGACTCTTTCAAGAAATGAAAGAAGGCAAATACAAAGATGGGGAAAAAGTGTTGCGTGCTAAAATTGATATGGCAGATCCTAACATTGTCATGCGTGACCCTGTGTTGTATCGTATTTTACATGCAGACCATCATCGTACAGGTTCTGAATGGAATATTTATCCTATGTATGACTATGCCCATCCAGTATCTGATGCGATAGAACGGATTACGCATTCTGTATGTACCTTGGAATTTGAAGTGCATCGTCCGCTATACAATTGGGTATTAGAAGATTGGGAAGATACAGAAAAACCAAAACAGATCGAATTTGCTCGCTTAAATGTGACAAATATGGTCATGAGTAAACGTAAATTGCGCCAATTAGTTGAGTTGAATCTTGTGAGTGGTTGGGATGATCCTCGTATGCCGACGATTTCTGGTTTGCGCCGCCGTGGCTATACACCAGAGTCTATTCGTGATTTCTGTGAGCGCATTGGTGTAGCTAAAGCGGATAGCATGGTAGAAGTAGGTTTATTAGAGTTCTGTATCCGTGAAGATTTGAAATTAAAAGCGCCACGGTATATGGCTGTATTGGACCCTGTTAAAGTTGTGATCACAAACTATCCAGAAGGACAAACAGAAACATTAGTGATTGAGAACAATACAGAAAATGAAGCGATGGGCACACGTGAAGTGACATTTGGACGAGAAGTGTACATTGAACGTGGGGATTTCATGGAAGAGCCAGTGAAAAAATTCTTCCGCTTAGCGCCTGGTAAAGAAGTGCGGTTAAAAGGAGCTTATATCATTGAATGTCAATCTGTTGTAAAAGACGGTGATGGCAATATCACTGAAATTCACTGTACCTACGATCCAGATACAAAATCCGGTACAGGTTGTCAAAAGAAAGTGAAAGGTATCTTACATTGGGTAGAGGCATCTACAGCAGTAGATATGGAAGTACGTCTCTATGACTACCTATTATCTGCAGAAGATGACGAAACGGCAGATAAAGATTTCTTGCAACAGTTGAATCCAAACTCTTTAGAAGTAAAATCTGCTAAAGGGGAAGCGGCATTCCGTACTACACAAGTAGGTGACCATTATCATTTCTTGCGTACCGGCTACTTTGTAACTGATACAGATAGTACACCAGATCATATTGTAATGAATCGTACAGTAGGGATGCGTGATACTTGGGCTAAAATGCAAAAGAAACAAGGTTAGGCGAACACCATGAGTAGAAATAAAACATATCTTTCATGGGGTGTAGTCTTTGCTTGTATCATCACCAGTATGATGACTACTGTAGTAGCAGCGGGTGCGCCATCTATCAAATGGCCGTCTACGATGCTAGTACAGGAAGGATCTAGCAATAGTATTCTTTCCTCTGGGGTGGCACAACCGTTAGAAGCTGGATTACGTGATATTGGAATTGATACGAGTACATCCTATCAGATACTGGATAAGCGAGGTAATAATTATTATTATGCTCGTTACGGTGAAGGAACTTTGCTATATGGGTTTGGTCCACAGAAAGATGAGTGGCATCCTACTACAGTGCCAGAGGGAGGCCGATACACCGTATCTATGATTCGAGATTATGAAGCCTATGTACAGGAGCATCCGGAAATATTTACACTAGTTACTCCATTTCGTGAAACAAGGAAGAATATCTATATTGGTGAAATCATCGTAAATACATGGTTTAAGCAAGTAGAATATCCTATGTACGTGCAGATTGCGTTCCTAGCAGATGCTACAGGAGCTCCACGATTACGATATGTGATGACCCATGTGAAAGATGACATGTTAAGAAAACAGTTACAATATGTATTATAAGAAAAAGTTGCAGACTTTGAGAGTTGCTATTACCATAGGAAATTGTGGAATAGTAGAATCACAAAGAATGCAACTTTTCTTTTATAAATGAAAAAACTTCTCATACTTATTGACAGATGTTACGATTCTCTGTATTATAATAATAGAAATAATTTTCATTATTTTAATTCATCTTTCGAGATGATATATATCCGGATTATCTATTTGCTGTGAGAGCAAGTGT
>CAUUIH010000037.1:0-11506 GCA_963545165.1 uncultured Veillonella sp. | reverse complement strand
GATAAAAAGAAAAGAAAACTAAGGTTAGTTTTCTTTATCTTATACAATACGATGATGAAACTACTATGAAATTATTGTCCTAACACACGTATTAATTGATATAAAGACGTATCTAATGGATACTCACATGTGGCGGCTTCCTCATAGGCTATGGCATCAATATGATTGCAATGAACCCCTATCAAATGATGGATATGCCCCTCTAATAAAGCACGTACTCCTGCCTCTCCTAAGCGGGCAGCCATTAAGGCATCATAAGCAGATGGTGATCCACCACGTTGTAAATACCCTAAGACAGTCACAGACGGTGCGTAAGATGTATGCTCTTTAATATATTGAGCCACTTCAAAAGCACTATACGCTCCTTCCGCAACGATGATAATACTATTCTTTTTACCATTACGAGTGGTATTTTCTAATGAGTCTTTTACCTCTTCTAAGGTCATAGGCACCTCTGGTGTCAGTACCACCTCAGCACCACATGCGACGCCAGCGTACACAGCAATATGCCCTGCATGTCGTCCCATTACTTCTACAATCGCTACACGATCATGAGCGGTAGAAGTATCACGAATTTTGCTCACCCCATCAATGATGGTGTTGAGCGCTGTATCAAAGCCGATTGTATAATCGGTACCATTCATATCTTTATCAATAGTGCCTGGAATTGTCACCGTAGGAAGTCCTAAGTCAGACAACACTTTAGCACCACACATAGACCCATCACCACCAACAACGACTAGTCCGTCAATACCATGACGACGTAAATTATCATAGCCTCTTTGTTGATGTTCTGGTTCTTTAAATTCAAGACAACGGGAAGATTTTAAAATCGTCCCTCCCTTGTTCACAATATTCCCTACACTGCGTCGAGTCAAAGGAATAAAGTCTTCTTCTAAAACGCCCAAAAAGCCTCGTTGTATTCCTACTACATCGAGGCCTTCATATATTGCACTTCTTGTAATGGAACGAATGACAGCATTCATTCCTGGTGCATCTCCACCACTTGTTAAAATAGCTATACGTTTCATATCATTCACCTTGGTGTACTTTTCGCCGTTTAAAATATATGCCCTTAGACTTTATGGATCCGTCAATACTTGTCACTAGTTCATCAGTATGACTGTATGTAGTATCTAACACATGGTCACATTTTCGATACAATGGCTTCCACCGTCGCATCATCCACGCTACATAACCTGATACATCATCATAGTTCATCGTTGGTCGTTTACCAACCCACCGATTGACTCGATTCACAATTCGATAATGTGAAGCTCGGATGCCCACAATAAAAGAATATTTTTGCATATATCGTAAGGTGCGCATATCAATAGGGAAATTTCCACCTACGGAAATCACCGCTTCATGATACATAGCAACCTTTTTAATCACTTCAAATTCTGCACGGCGAAAGGCCTTTTCACCTATTGTCTTAAAAATATCAGCAATAGGCATATTATATCGTTTCTCTAATATACGATCCGTGTCAACAAATTGCCAGCCTTTGGCATCTGCTAAATTTCGACCTAAGTGACTTTTTCCGCTCCCCATAGAACCAATGAGGATAATGTTTCTCTTGATAGTCGTTTTCATATTATATAATATCTCATTCTTCTAGTTAGTAGTAAATTTTATCTTTATTTTACTATACTCGACTATACTTTGACAAACTATTAGGGCTATTTTTTAGCATTTTCATGAATCTTACATTGTAATGTCGTAACACCTTGGGGGCGGATAATTTTTTCTATACTAAACCGCAAGGTGGGATGTACCTTTTGCATCCCTACTAACCACTGCACCATATCTAAGGTGGACCCTTGCACTACCACATCCAGTGCTTCCTCTTCTTTGTGCATACTGACCACTACTAAGGGGGTATCTCCTAGGGAAGACAATACAAAATGATACAAACTTTCTACATCTAAGATATTATCATCCAATTGTTTGACAAATTGATAGCTTTCACTGTGCAAAAATGTTGTTTCCGCCTCCTGTGAAAGTATCTCTTCATCAATTTCTGCGGAGATTCGTTTTGTTTCCCCTTGAAAGTACACCATCATGCTAATTCCTATAACCACCACACAACAGTACACACTAATGACTAGGAGTAGGCTTTTTTTTGGAATGGGTAGAGCTTTCCACAGTGCCTGTAATTCGACTACGGTATAATGTAGTTCCGGATTCTTTTTCCACCACTTCATCATAGTGACGGTGCCCTCCTAATCGACTTAAGACTGAACTAAACTGATGCAATTCATTTTCATTGTTTCCTCTAGCCTCTACATACCATTGATTCATAGTGGACCACTCGACTAATTGGATGTGATATGTATTGGATGCATCTAATAAGTATATACACTCCGTCAAGGTTCCTTGAGGCGGTACTTCTTCTTTTTTATTTTCATGAACCATAGATTCATACACACTGTGAGCTTCCTTAGCGTCAATATGATGTGATAGTACCTCTGTTTGTTTTTCAACTATATCTCGATACTGTATATATGCTTTTGTTCCCATCGCTACAGAACCTACTACTATAACAATCACCGCAGCTAATAAGGTCCACCATATTTGTTTATATCGAATATACCAACATATCCACTGTACATCTGGTTCTATGAAATTTAGATTTTCTTTATTTTCCATCGATAAGTAACCTAATCGCTAAGCCCCATGCCATTTCATGGTTAATATTCTCGGGATTATACGCATCTCCTTTATCTACTATATGGAGTGGTACCTGATCAATAGTTCCATAGGTTTCTAAAATAGGTTCGAAGGCTTTTGCTCTTGTTTCATCAAAACCAACTACAATAGCGCCTTTGGGGTAGGGCACATGAAATTGCTTGCTATCTTCATATACTTTCTTACAAGCAGACAATACCTCTTCTTCCTCAGAAGACACTAAGACATGAGATGTACAGAATTTATCATTCCATAAAGATACACGTACTTTATCTTCTTCTGGGATGATACAAAGCATAGACGATTCTCGACCACGACTAAATGCAAGCGGTGCTGGCCAGTAATCGATAACATGAAGGTCTCCCCCTCCTTGTTGAATACCTCGTGCCACTTGTTTCACTTGTTTTCGTTCCAAGGCTACGATAAGTATAAACATCAACTCCTCCGTAATACCTGGTCTAGAGGCAAAATCGATAGCATTAGGAAACTCTTCATTCTGAAAGATTCGTTTTCCCTCCCGTTGGGCAAAAAGATATTGATCGATTTTATGCATCATCGGTGTTTCCATGTATACCGATTGTAGTGGCGACTCAAACACACAACCAATGGATATACCTGTTTCCCCATAATAGTCAAAAAATTCTCTTATATCCGTTCCCATATCACTGTGCCGTTTTTGAACAATCACATCTTCTAGCACCATGGTACCTTCAATTTTGTAAGCTTTCACCCCCACAATTTCATCATGCCCAATGGCAATTGCCATAACTGGTTTTGTTTTCATGTAGACCTCCTTATCCTTACACTTCTTATTCTTGTACCCCTTCTATCTGTATAGTATCTAATACATCATCCTTATACTTAGTTCTAAAGTATACGTCTTGTCTCACATTTGTTTCTGTACCTACATCAATACATAGGAGTCGTAAACAATATCGTTGAGGTTCTTGCTCTTTATATATAATTCCTTCAATTCGTTCCGTATCTGTTTCTTCTAGTACATACTTCGGGGAACCACTTCCAGTTATTTCCTTTTGATGTGCTAAAAAGAATTCTTTCTTTGTGCCTAATACTATGCCTCGTTCTATACCATATTGGCAACGAACAAAGCGATATTCGTCCATCATGCTTTGATAGGTAATCTGCATCGTATGTTGCCAGGCTACCCAGGCACCAATGGTCATCATAGCTATTAGCAAAATCATGTATGATACAAAGCCATTTTTCTTTCCTTCTTTCCAGTGCAACATACCCATTCTCCTTGTGTTTCTACCTATTATGACAAAGACCTACTTTGCTGTATGTTGTAATCGCTGAAGATAGGTAGCATACGGTAAAATACCAGTCTGCACATAATATCGGTTCTGTCCACCTTCCATCAGTTGAATATGATTCCGTCGCCAATAGGGTCGCACCTCGGAGTACCAATGCAAATCAATAAGACCATCTGTCCGTTCTTTAAAAAACGTAGATCCTTGTGGAAACACATGTATTTTTCCTATTTTGGGACTAATTTCACTTTCTGTAATATCCTGTAATTGACCATCAGATAGCATAGTTACGAAGGCATCTTGATACACCCGTATCCGCCAATTGGAAGGAGATAATAACCAAGACCCATCTTCACTGACTCGTGGCTTTTTCTCACTATAGCGTAGACGATTCATAATCTGTATACGACTGAACCTAGCATCCAATAGTAATTCATGACGATGATGCAACATATGTAGCCACTTTACACTATGCGATGTAATTAGGAAAAATCCTGTCACAATGGTTACTAATAATAAGCTACCTAGTAATGCTTCTACCAGCAAGAAACCTGCTATTTTATCTTTATGGTTAGTGCTCCTATAGAAGGGGCTAACAATATTTACACTCAACATTGTATGTTTCACCCATATATATCACCTCTTTATACCATCTCATGTATTTCATTTTTTCTCCCATTTTGCTGTATAACGCATCTGATTCTATCCTTCTTCATTCTAATGATGCATCTCATTGCCTAGGTGGCAATAGATACGTAGTGAACCGATGTATTTCCTCTCCATGACGATAGGCTATAACTGTTAATACTTGTATTCCTTCCTGATTCATTTCTATAATTCGCTGGAAGCTAGTCATACCCACACTTGGCGGTTCATCAGAGTCAGGACTAGTTCCATTTGCCCAACTCGCTTTTCCCTCTTCCATATACAAAATCATAGCTTGTAAGGTTCTATCTTCTTCCATCATCTTCCCATATTGCTGTATACTGCTCATCATAAGTACAAATAAAGTGGAACATAATAGGCTCATGACAAACAGCGAGGCTAATACATCCATGTAGAGAAATCCTTCTTGTTGTACTTTCAATATTTTGATTCCTCCCAACGTATACGCCCAGATTGTCGAGCAAAAATAAAAGTCCGTTTATAGCGGATCACAGTATCTACTAAGGTAACGGTAAACACCTTCCCCACTCCCTTATGACCTGCAAAACGCAACACTGGCGATGTGCCAGTAAATTCAATATGCATGGATGAAGGTAACTCACGGTAGACCATAGCACCCGACGCATTGATATATCCATATCTAGTTCCGTCTAATAGGATACGATTACCACCGCTAACACGCTGTAAATTTCCATATAAAGTAGCCATCTGCATGCGCTTCATATGAGCAAATAAAATACGTCCTTCTCGATCAAATTGGTAATACTCTCGTTGCTCTCCATTATTTAATAACAACACCATACCAATAATAAGAGAACAAATCGTCATATATAGCAAGACTTCCACTAACAAAGAACCTGTTTCTGAGTGACTGGTTACTTTCATCATAGCCACCTCTCAAAGGGATAGATAAATAGTAACAACGTTGCCATACTGAAAGAAGGACCAAAGGGAATATAGGTATGATTCGGAGATGTAATACGCCACACACAACTGTACAGGATGCCAATGACAGAGGAAAGTCCGCATAATGCCAAGCATTCCACCGATGTGAGCCAACAACTAATGGACATTAACCATTTGATATCACCTAGGCCCACACCACCACGGCTAAACCACCGCAATGACCACCATAATCCGCCCATACAGAGAGCATTCACTACGATCATGGGTACATCACCATTACCTATCCACTGGTAAACAAATCCACATATACAAATTAGAATCGCTCCCTCATCGGGAAGAATGTAATATAGCTTATCGATGGTTGATCCCCAAAAGAGCGTTACTTCCAGCATATAAAGAAGTCCCAGTTCATAGATATTCGTAATATATCCAACTTGATAGGCGTAGCAAAGCCCTGCTGTCCCTATGATATGAGCCAAAATGGACATAAGGCACCACATACTATGTGTTTTCATATAGTTCCAAGAAACAATGAGATAGAGGCTTGCAACTCCTGTGATACCCGCAATACCTCCTAATACATACTCCATATTTCCCTCTTCCTTCTACTCATTAATTGTCTGCATCAGGTGCTGTGACAGCAATATGTTTCCCTTTACCGCCTTCATTTTGTACACTAGTAACTGTATATTCGCCACCTTTAGGTGTTTTCACATGTTCTGTCAGATACCCTTCTTTATACAATGTGTCTACCGTTGGCACTGTGTCTGTAGATTGTTCCATCATATACAACTGTGCTGCATTAGAAATCGTTGTCACATCTGATTTAATTTTTGCTTCTTTCGCCTTGTTTGAGGCATTTAAAAATTGTGGCATTGCCAAGGATGCTAAAATGGCAATGACTGCTACCACAACCATTAATTCCACTAAGGTAAATCCGTCTTGTTGCTTCCGTTGTCGTAAGGACAAACGTTGTCGAAGTGCTTCCATACTTCCTCCTATTGAATAGCTGAAATTGAATTAAACATCGGTAGCATCACTGCTACCACAAGTAAAGCGATTATACTGCCCATAATGCTGAGCATAATAGGTTCTAATAATTGTTCCCCTCGTTTCACGGTCCGTTCCAAAATCCCCTTATAATATACATGCCCTTGGTCTAACATACTTTCTAGGTCACCCGTTTCTTCTCCAATACGAAGTAAATCCCATAAAAAAGAAGTCCCTAATTGCACTTCTTCTAATGAGTCAGTAAATCCATGCCCTTGGGAAATACGTGTTTTTACCTCATGTTGTAATGTACTTGCCCAACAATTGCCCCAGAGGGATGTTGTCATATCTAGCAGTTGTAACAAAGGTATTCCGCTTTTTAAAAGTAGCTTCCAAATCTGACACATCCGTACCATCGTATAGGCCATAAGCCATTCCCTTTGTGACATACATAGCCAAACCTTACGATGCACGCTGAACTTCACAGATTCTCGTTGGTACGATTTCCACAAACCCATACCCAACGTTAGTAAACCAACCAGAAGATATACACCTTTTTGTTGTAACCAAGTGCCCCCTGTAAAAAGTGCTGCTGTAAGGGGTGGCAATTCGATTTGCATGTTTTCGAAAACAGATTTAAATTGCGGTAAAATAAAGCCCACTGCAACACCTATGAATACCATCATCAGTATCACCAAAAAGGATGGATACGTAATGGCTGATACTAATTGTTGGCGTAATCGGTGCTCTTCTTCGTACATGCTTTGAATCATCCCTAAGGATTCAACTAATGTTCCTGATGCTTCCCCCGCCTCCAGTATCGTGGTGACAATAAAAGGACACTGATATTTAGCTAAACTTTTTGACAGTGCCATACCACGTCCAACATCTTCACGAATCTCTTCATAGGGGATGGTGGATCCTTTCGTATTGACCATCATATCTAAGGCTTTTCGCAACGATATACCAGCACCTAAGAGCATATGTAATCGATAGGCAAAGTGAATCATATGTGCTGTTTTCCATTGTTTACTTCTTTTCTTCTGGGCAACATATTCCAAATGAATCGGCGTTATGGATTGATACGCCAGCTTTGCCTGCACTTCCTCTTCAGAATCACCCCATACTTTGCCCGACACTATTTTTTTGTCCGTCGAAAATCCTTCATAGGTATACCAACTCATAGATGTTCTCCACTAATTTACCTGTAATACAGACTCTAACACTGGCGATGAACCATACATTGCCCGTAGCTCAGCGACTGCCATTTCCAATGTTTTCATTGGTCTTTGCGTTTCTTGCAAGGATACGATTTGTGGCTCCTTTCGTTGTCGTATCAAGTTTGCCACTGCTGGAGTGTTGATCAAAATATCTCGCACCGGTATAAATCTATCATCGATGACAACCAATCGTTGACAGATGACGGCTCGTAATATCTGTGAAAGTTGCGTCCGCACTTCCTCTTGTTGGTGTGCTGGGAACATGGAAATCATCCGATTAATAGACATGGTAGCACGCTGTGTATGCAAGGTGGCAAATACGAGATGCCCTGTTTCCGCCGCGTGTAAGGCTGCTTCCAAAGTTTCCTTATCCCGTACCTCACCGATTAAAATCACATCTGGATCTTCCCGCAATGCGTCTCGAATACCGTCCGCCATATGGTGAAAGTGTGTATGCAATTCCCTCTGATGTATCAAGGACTGTTGGTGGTCCAATACATACTCGATGGGATCTTCTAAAGTAATAATATGACGGCGCATACTTTCATTAATGTGCATTAAACAAGAGGTAAGGGTATAAGATTTGCCTGAACCAGTCGCACCAGCGATGATAACTAGCCCTTCTTTGAAAGAAGATATACGGCGCAATAAATTGCCCTCTTCCGATGTATCAAGACCCGTTTTAGGGGGATACAAAATACGCAAGGTACCGCCCCAACCAGAACGCCAACGGAATAGATGAACCCGAATACGTAAGCCTTCAAAGGTCATAGCTCCATCGTAGGACATCATCGTATCCGGTATGGTCTGTGCTTGGTCCGTTAGAAAACGTAGCATATCCTCGTCAGATAATTGATACTCTGTAGGCACTACATCCATACCTAATCGCCAAAAGACGGTACCACTTTGTACATGAATGTCTGTAGCCCCTCGCTCTATGGCTTCGTGTATTAGCTGTGACCAAATCATAGTACTACCCCCACACGACGTACTTCCTCTTCTGTAGTCAACCCATTCTCGATGGCTCGGCGAGCTGACTCTTCCAATGAACAAAGCAAGTACGATTCTAGCTGTTCCCAACAACAATCATGGTTTGGAATGGCTAGTAACTCATACAAGCCACAGCGACCACGATACGCTCCATCCACAAGAGTTCGTACCAATCGTTGCGAAATAACCCCCGTCAAGGTAGCACGTACCAAATAATCTTCCACTCCCATATCCACTAACCGTTCCACCACGCCTATGGCATCATTCGTATGAATCGTAGATAGCACACGATGCCCCGTGAGCGCCGCCTGTACCGCTAGCTGTGCCGTTTCCTGGTCACGAATTTCACCAACTACTATGGTATCTGGGTCATGCCGTAAAATAGCACGCAACCCCTTACTGAAAGTCATACCAATCTGTGGCTGTACACCAATTTGAACGGCTTTTTCTACGATACGTTCCACTGGGTGCTCCAAAGTAATGATTTGTTCCTCTTCACCATTCAGCTCTTGCAATAATGCATACAAGGTAGAACTTTTACCAGACCCTGTAGGCCCACACACAAGCAGTAACCCATGTGGGCGTGCCAATAAGTTGCGCACCTCTGCACTAATATTAGCGGGCATGCCTAATTCCTCTAAGGATTTTATTTGTTCATCATGCCAAAAGAGACGACACACAAGGCTTTCACCATAGACGGATGGTAAGGAAGACATACGTATCGTTCCAGAGTGATTTCCATGGGTCCACACATAGCGCCCATCTTGGGGCAATCTCTTTTCACTAATATCCAAAGACCCTAACACTTTTAAACGATTCATCACTTGCTCACCTTCTGGTAGGGGAATCCTAGCTATCTCCTGCAAACGACCATCCAAGCGAAATCGGACTTGCACCTCTTTTTCTAAAGTATCAAAATGCATATCGCTGGCTCCACTTTCATAAGCACGCTGAAAGAAATGATCCAGCTCAATCTCCACATGGTACATAATTTCACCTCCTTTACTTGCGTACATAGGATTTCTCCATGTATCCTTTGAAATCCTAGAAAACACTCCTACCAGTCAACGTTGACTAGTAGTGCTATTTTAGGAGGTATTAATCAAGTGCTCTAGTCATTGACAATTGGTTTAGATTAAGATAGTATATATGCATATAGAAAAAGTAAACATACTTTTGCGAGAGCCGTACCGAGAGATATGGCTCTTATTTTTTTGAAAAGGTTGAGTGTAAACTATTCACGATACAACGAAAAGGGCTGTAACAAACATGTAAAGTCTACATGCTGTTACAGCCCTTATGTATTGGCAGTGTTCGCTAATCATATATCTCAGGATAAGCGGTTAGCGTTTTTTCTGTTTTTTATTTTCTTCTTGTTGGAGTAATACTTTTTTCACTTCATTATGGATGAATTTAGAGTATTCTTTCACGCCTGTATCATTCGGATGGATGCCGTCATCTCCGAGCCAATCTCGATGTTTCGATGCTAAACTAGCCCAGTCGATGATATGCACATTCGGATGTTCATTAGCAAGCTTAGTTAAGTACGCATTGTTGGCTTCAATCCACTGAATCCCTGGCGCATAATTGTTGATCCAGAAAATCTGGCGATTTGTTCCTAAATACTGTACCAATGCTTTTGTTTCATCTTCGTAATAGCCAGTGATAGGTCCATTCGTACCGAGACCAATAAGGACTGCATTGCCCAGTTGTTGGTTCGCATCCATTTGTTTTGCAATCCCTAACCCTGCCCCTACATAGCGAGATACTTTGGCATCAATTTGGATACCTGCAAAGTCTTGTCGCAATGCATGAGCGGAACCAAGCATAACAGAATCACCAATGGCTGCCATATGTACCATATCTTGTGGATCGCTGACAGTAGAAAGGTCGATAACCTTCGCATTTTCTGCAGCTTGAGATTCTGCATTCTTCGCCAATCGTACTTGTAGTTCTGTCACATCTTGTTGCTTATCTGACGGTGCTGTACTGAAAGCATACACACCTAACACAATGCAAACAATACCAAGAGCAGATACGACTTTCACATAGTAGGAACGAATGACATCGACCAAAGCGCGGAAACTATGTTGACGAACACACCAATTCGTAACTGCTTCTGACCAAAGTGTAAGACCGATGATAACCAACACTAAAACCATGTAGTAGGCAATGGGCGACGCAAAATAGTCCATGAGACCCATATGTTCAAAGAGGTAAATCATTGGATATTGCCATAAAAACAATCCATAACTATGTTTACCAAACCACGCAAGGAGTGGCACATCTAGCAATTTTCCAAGGGGCGTATTAGGACGTTCTACTAACCACACCATGAACCCAAATAAGCAGGTAAAAGCTACCATGCCGTAGGTGTAAAGGGATGGACTTTGCCCATCTATATAGATGTATCCTAGTACCGTTACGATGATTCCTACCAATAGAAGAACGCTGCTGAGGATATTTCCTTTCATAGTGCCCAAAGGATATAGTTTTTGTTCACTGCGATGCAATCCCAAAAAGGCGCCCAATAGCAAGGCAAATATCCTTGTGTCTGTGCCGTAATAAAAACGAGACACATCCATGCCCTCTGTATATAGTAATGGCATGATGACAGAGGAACCTAATGCCAATATCAACATCCATAGTAAACCGATGGTATAACTCCATTGTTTTTTCAGTGCTGTATAGGTCCAATATAAGATGGGCCAGATGATAATGTACTGGATTTCCACCCCTAAGAACCACATATGGGTGAATGGCGATGTGTTC
>CAUUIH010000036.1:0-11573 GCA_963545165.1 uncultured Veillonella sp. | reverse complement strand
AGTTGTTCTAACACAATAATCCTTTCTATTCTAATTCATGTTCAAATGGCTTGATGGCGCGTTGTAAGATGCCATGTAAGGAAGCTATCAAAACACCGTAGTTAACGATTGGCACCCCTTGGACAGAGGCTACATCTATACGACGTAATACCTCTCGGCGTGTCAACATACAGCCACCACAATGAATGATAACATCATACTTAGATACATCATGAGGAAAGTGCCCACCACTAGTCCATTCTAGTTCTAAGTCTGTATAGCCTTTTGCTGTTAGCCATCTTGGAATCTTCACTGTCCCAATATCTTCGCATTGTTGGCGATGTGTACAGCCTTCACTGATCAACACTTTTGAACCCGCTCGCAATTGGTCTATCGCATGTACACCTGCCACTAAATCTTTTAATTTTCCCTTGAAGCGTGCCATTAAAATAGAAAAGCTTGTTAAGGCTATATGCTCTGGCACAATGGCGCTAACCTCCTCAAAGGCCTGGGAATCAGTAATCACTAGTTTAGGCTGTTTGTGCAATTGTTCTAAGGTTGTTGCCAGTTCTTCCACTTGGCACACCATAGCCATACCGTGATGGTCCAAAATTTCCCGAATCATTTGCACCTGTGGCAAAATGATGCGTCCTTTAGGTGCTGATTCATCAATAGGACATACTAGAACAAATACATCTTTTTCTTCAATATAACCACCTAATAAAGATTGTACATCTTCGTCTACTGGCTTTAATTTACTCAATGCCTCTAGTAGCTTCATGCGGTTCGCACTATCACTCACATCGGCTATCACTACTTGTGATGTATAGGGTTGTAACTCTCCATGGGATTTAATAAAATCAGATCCCTTGCATCCTGCTACTTCATTGATGACTACCAAGGTAGGAATATGGCTACTTTCTAATTGTTGCAACCACTCTATATCTTCTGGAATCGGTTCAGCATCAGTACGCAACATGTACACGGCTAGATTCATCGTCGGCAATACTTGTTTCGTTTTTTCTACCCGCAACAAACCTAATTCTGATGTATCATCAATACCTGCCGTATCCACAATCATCACAGGCCCTAATGGCAACAATTCCATCCCTTTAGACACGGGATCCGTCGTAGTACCCGCAATAGGAGATACTAAGGAAATCTGCTGCTCTGTTAACGTGTTAATCAAGGTAGATTTACCTGCATTACAGCGTCCAAAAAAGCCTATGTGCAAGCGATTCCCTCTTGTCGTTTCTAATACCATAGACTTCCTTTCTACTCGCCTTCAATATAACTAATTAAGCGCATTAATTCTTCTTCACTTTTAAAAGAAACTTCAATCGTTCCTTGTATTTTTTTCGTATTCTTTAAACGAATGTCTACAGGCGTCCCTAAACTATCTTTCAACCGTTGCATTAACTTGCGCAACTCCGCCGTTGGTTGAGGCTGAGTCGATGTTAAGCGCTTCTTACCAGCCTGTAGTTCTTTCACCAATTGTTCGACTTGACGGGCATTTAAATCTTTTTCCTTAATATGTTCTAAGGCTTGTAATTGTAAATGTTCGCCTTCTAGCGCCAACAACGGTCTTGCTTGACCTATCGTTAACATGCTGGTTTCTAACTCTTGTTGTAGGAACTCAGGTAATTGTAGTAATCGCACGATATTCGCCACATAAGAACGACTACGACCCACTGTGGTGGCAATTTCTTCTTGTGTTTTTTTGAAAGTATCCATCAAATACTGATATCCGAAAGCTTCTTCGATGGGATTTAAGTTTTGACGTTGCAAGTTTTCTACTAAAGCAATTTCACTCACTTCTTCTGTGGTATAGTCTCGCACCACCACAGGGATTTTAGTAAGCCCTGCTTGTTGACACGCACGCCAGCGGCGTTCACCGGCTACGATTTCGTAATGGTCATCTACCTTACGAACTGCAATAGGAGCAATGAGTCCATGCGCCTGAATGGATGCCACTAGGGTTTCCATATCCTCTTCTGTAAAGCGTTTACGAGGTTGATTAGGGTTAGGTTGTATTTTAGTAATATCCATTTCATAGCCACTTTTATGACCATCCTTGAAAGAACCAGATAAGCCAAAGGATCCTAATCCTTTACCAAGGCCCCCTTTTGTTTTCTTAAGCTCCACGTGCTATTACCTCCCGTGCTAAGGCACAATATACTTCAGCCCCTTTGGATCGCTTATCATAGATAACAACTGGCAATCCATGGCTAGGAGCTTCTCCTAATTTCACATTTCGTGGTATCGTCGTTGTGTATACGGCATCACCGAAGTAATTCGTTACTTCCTCCGCCACTTGTACCGCTAATTTCGTTCTACCATTATACATAGTGAGTACAACACCTTCTAATTCTAAATCGGTGTTCAATTCTTCTTGCACTAACTCGATAGTTTTCACTAATTGGCTTACCCCTTCTAGGGCGTAGAACTCTGTTTGTATAGGGATTAATACACTATTAGATGCTGTTAAGGCATTGATCGTGAGCATACCCAAGGAAGGAGGACAGTCAATAATGATATAGTCATAGTTATCTACAATAGGTGCTATGCATTGTTTCAAGGTATAGCCTTTGTCTTCCATCGCAACTAGGTCGACCTCTGCCCCAGCTAAATCAATAGTAGTCGGTGCAATTTGCAATGTATCTATGACAGTAGATTCTATGATATTAGCGATAGATACATCATTCACAAGCATTTCGTACACGCCTTGGTTGATGTCTTCTTTATCGATTCCTAAGCCACTTGTGGCATTCCCTTGAGGATCTAAGTCTAATAAGAGCACTCGTTTCCCTTCTACAGCTAAACAAGCGCTCAAATTAACAGCAGTTGTCGTTTTACCAACACCGCCTTTTTGGTTGGCTACGGCAATAATTCTAGCCATGATTTCACCTCTTTCTTATCGTCTTATCACATTATAACATAGATTGTTGTGTTTTTTATGAAAGGCACCGCTATTTTCTTATGTTTTTATAGATTTTTTTAACGTTTCACGTGAAACATTATATTTTTTGTATCATTCAATATGTATGCTTTTCGTTGTTTCACGTGAAACAGAACGGTATTTCTGTCATTTAATATGTATTCCAACGCTTGTTTCGCGTAAACCAGCACAACATTTATATCAGTCAATATATATCCATTATTGTTTCACGTGAAACATTAACTTCCATCTTCTTACTCTATATAAAACTATATTTCCAATCATTCTTCCTAAAGATATCCTCAATATTCGTATGCCACTTCCATGTCATTAGTTAGGGCTGTAAAATATATTCTATCTAATACACTCCAATAATATATTTACCAAACCACTGTGAATGATGTGTAGTAGTGTTTCACGTGAAACAATCTTACAATATACTAAATATCGACCTATAAAAATCTATCATACATAAAAAAGGAACGTTGATTGTATTGTTCAACGCTCCTCTTTAGCACGTAATATGTTGTATTACATATGTATGTTATTGTCAGAATATATATCAGATACTACTTTTTTATATCATCCAGTGCTCAATAAATTTTCTATTATTTAGCACTCAATACCCTATATATATTAGTTTTACTCGTCACCCAACAAGCCTTTTACGATATTCACTGCAGTGATACCATCTTTTGCATAGGAATCAGCACCGGCTTCATCTGCATAAGCTTGAGATAATACAGCACCACCTACTAATACTTTAGCATTGACACCTGCTTCACGGACAGCGGCAATGGTTTCATTGATCATCGGCATAGTTGTCGTCATCAAGGACGCAATGCCAATAATTGGTGCATTATGCTCTTTCGCAGCTGCCACGATTTCTTCTGGAGACACATCTTTTCCTAAGTCCACAATTTGGTATCCATTGTTTTCTAATAAGGCAGATACTATATTCTTACCTAGGTCATGAATATCACCTTTTACAGTAGCTAAGATAATCGTCGCCTTCTTCTCAGACGTGCCTTCTGGCAACACTTCTTTGATCGTTGTGAAAGCTGCTTGCATTGTTTCTGCTGCTAGCATGACTTGTGGCAAGAACGCTTTACCAGATCCGAACTTTTCACCTACTACTGCCATAGCATCGGATAAACCTCTACGAGTTACTTCCAATGGGTCTAGTCCTTTTGCCAACGCATCTTTTACCAAAGGAACCACTGCTTCTTTTTCCCCTTGTTCTACGGCATGCTTAATGCACTCAATAGGGTCATCGCTGTGGAAGGCCTCTGCTGCAGCTTTCACCTTTTTCGTTACCACTGCATTTTCATCGTCATCACCGTATTCGGCAATGAAGTCCGCAGCCGCTGGGTCGAATCCCATAAAGGTACGTCCTGTGATGAAAGCTTTACGTACAATTTCATTCATTGGATTCATAATAGGGCATGTTAAGCCACTGCTTAATGCCATCGTCAAGAACTGTGCGTTCAAGTATGCTCGTTGAGGCAAGCCAAAGGATATATTGGACAAGCCCATCACTGTTGGAAAGCCAAATGTTTCAGCGTAAAGTTTTAATGTTTTTAAGGTCTCTCTCGCTGCATGTTGGCTACTTGCTAATGTTAATACCAATGGATCTAATAATAAGTCATTTGGTCGTAGTCCATAGTTATAGGCTTCTAAGACGATTTCCTTTGCTAAGGATACACGTTCTTCTGCAGTTTCTGGCAACTCTTTTTTACCTAATGGCAAACATAGCAAAGCTGCACCATATCGTTTTGCCAATGGCAATACTGCTTCTAATTGTTCTGGCTCTGCGTTTACAGAGTTCAACAATGGACGACCTGGATAGGCTTTCAAACCAGCTTCCATCGCCACTGGATCTAAGGTATCGATAGATAATGGAACCTCCACAAGCATCGTTAATTCTTCGATAGCTCGTTTCATCGTTTCCCCTGGATCAACACCAGTGACACCCATGTTTACATCCAATACATCAGCACCCGCTTCTACTTGGGCTAAGGCATCTTTTTTCACCATAATAAAACTGTCCTTACGGATTTCTTCCGCTAGTACCTTACGGCCTGTTGGGTTAATGCGTTCCCCAATGATAATTGGCTTTTCTTGCAAACCTACTTTCACTACACTTGTGCGGCTCGTGAAAGCAGTGAACGGTTCTACATATGGTCGTTCTGCTGGTGTATGTGCTCGTGCTGCCTTAGCGATGGCCTCGATATGTTTTGGTGTACTACCGCAACAAGCACCTAAATAGGTGGCCCCTGCATCAAGGAAACGAGGGGCAAATTCGCCCATTTCTTCTGGTCCCAATGGGAAAATTGTTTCTTTCCCTACTAATTGTGGCATGCCTGCATTTGGTTGAATGCTAATTGGCAAATTCGTTACCGCCGCCATACGTTCTACGAGTGGCAATAATTGTTCAGGTCCTAAGGAGCAGTTAATACCTACGATATCCGCTTCCATAGCATCCATCAAAATCGCCGCCGCTTCTGGTGGTGTACCTGTAATGGTACGTCCATCTTCACTGAAGGAGAACTGACAGATAATTTTTACATCCTCTTTTGTTTTTCCTAACTCTTCACGAGCGTCTTTGGCACCCAATAAAGCAGCACGCATTTCTTGGATGTCGATGATGGTTTCGATAATAATATAATCTACACCGGCATCGATGAGTACTCTCGCTTGGTCTTTGAAAGTCTCATAGATCTCATCAAATTGTGCCACTCCTAATGGCGCCATAAAGCGACCACTAGGACCCATATCCCCTGCAATCTTCGCATTAGGGTTAATCTTATCTCGTGCCGCTTGCGCTACTTTCACAGCGGCGCGATTGATTTCATCCATACGATGACCCAATTGGTATTCATCCAATTTTAATGCTGTACCACCAAAGGTATTCGTCGTAATAATATCGCTACCGTGACGCAAATATTCTGCGTGGATATGTTCCACCACGTCCGGATGTTCTACGTTAAATAATTCTGGACAAGCCCCGTCACCAAGACCCGCCGCTTGCAGCATGGTACCCATGCCGCCGTCTATAATATATACCATATGTCCCTCACTTATATATCACAGCATTATATACAAGAAGTCCTTCCCTTTTCAGGTAATTTACGAGATGAACAATCTACTTGACTACAAGATGTGCATCCTCGTTGTGTTTTTGGCCCTTCTTCATCTGTCGTTTGACAGCCCACAATAGCCGTTACGGATTTACGTGGAAATAGCATGCTTGTGTCTGTTACTGTCAATCCAATTTCTTCTGTTTTAATAATCTTAGCAAATTCTTGCTGTACTGTAACAGGCCAATTGCCATATCCTGGACTAAAGCGCCATGTCGTTTTAAAACCTTGTTTTTTCGCTTCTCGTTCAATAAGTTCATTCACTTGATCTGCCACTTGTTCTACCGCTGTTGTAGCCGCTGCATCTACGAGGAGCCCTAATGTAGACTTGCCTTCTTTAAATAAAGCAGCACTGCGTTCTTCTACAGCTTCTCCTACTGTCACAGCTAAGACATATACTTTTTTAGCATTTCCTAAATGACGGATGATGCCTGTTGCATCTAGCACCATCGGTGGATCACTAAGGATGGTATGTGTGTCTGCATCGTAATCATAGCATTGGTAGACACCACGAGGTTCTGCCACTAATTGCACTTCCAAGGCAGCTTCTTTCACATACTGCTCTGGAAATCCCTCCGCATGTTTCAGGCCGGAGTATCGTTTTATTTCATCTTCATTGAGTTTTGGTAATCGTCCATTATAGATTGCCATCATCTCACCTCAATCTTGTATTGCAAATATAAAACATGTGCGAACACTGAGTGACCGCACATGCAAAGAGTACTTAATAAGTATACCATATATCCTACTTATAAGCATTTTTCTATATTTTATTATAAGTTATAGTACAAAGCTATAAAGGTTTTGTTTTAATATCTTTTGGTTTACGAGGGTATTTCTTTGCCGTAGACTTTACCTTTTTGATATACACGATGGCGCGTTTATCTTCTAACGTAGGTAACGTCACTTCTTTGACCTCTACAATTTCACCACCCAAGATGGATAAAGCACGTTTGCTTTCCTCCAGCTCCTCTTGGACGATAGAGCCTTTCAAGGCCACCATATAGCCTCCCACTTTCACATAGGGCAGTCCCCATTCCAATAAGATGGATAAACGGGCTACCGCACGGCTAGTGAGAAGGTCGAAAGATTCCCGATACTCTTGGTGCGCTAAATCTTCTGCACGGCCATGTAGTGTTTGTAATCCCTGTAAATCTAGGTCTTGGATGACACCATCTAAAAAGCGCAACCGTTTTTGTAAGGAATCAAATAAGGTAATCTGCAAGGATGGATCGTAGATGCCTAGGGGAACACCTGGAAAGCCTGCACCAGTCCCTAAATCGATGACCTTAGCACCCTTAGTAAAATAGTTAGAGTCATAGCAGGATAGGGAATCTACCACATGTTTTAAGGCAAATTCTTCTGGTTCTGTAATCCCTGTTAAGTTCATGTGCTCATTGGTAGTTACCACTTGTTCGTAAAACCGTTGTAATTGGTCCACTTGTGTATCAGAGAGAGTTAAACCATAGGCTGTAGTATGGGCTTTCACATAATCTGAAAATGTCATATTAACCTCTTTCACGGTAGTACTGCTCAATTTGCACTAACAGTACGGAAATATCTGCAGGAGACACCCCAGAAATGCGGCTTGCTTGACCAATGGAGTGAGGGCGCACAGCAGTTAATTTTTGGATAGCCTCCAAAGAAATTCCCTTCATAGACGTGTAATCCCAATCTTGAGGAATAATTTTAGCTTCTAACTTACGAACCTTTTCCACTTGTTCCAGCTGCTTTTTAATATATCCATCGTAGGTGATAGTAATATCGATTTCTTCTTCCACCGGTGCTTCATAACGAGGTAAGCCGAAGGCCTCTGCCACTACCGCATAGGATAGTTCGTTGCGTTTCACCAAATCATAAGCCTTGATACCCGTCTTAATGCGGGGTGTGCCGATACGATCTAAGAGTTGCTGTGTCTCCTCACTAGGGTTGACAGGTGTTTCTTCTAATCGACGGATGGCCTCTTCGATGTTACCCTGTTTCTCTTTGAAAGCTTTATATCGTTCTTCCTTAACAAGTCCAATCTCATATCCTTTTTCTGTTAACCGCATATCTGCATTATCTTGACGAAGTAACAAGCGATATTCGCTGCGGCTAGTCATCATACGATACGGTTCTTTCGTTCCTTTTGTTACCAAATCGTCAATTAAAACGCCGATGTAGCCTTCGGAACGAGATAGGATAAACGGTTCTTTTTCTTCTAACCATAAGGCTGCATTGATACCTGCCATTAACCCTTGTGCGGCCGCTTCTTCATAGCCAGATGTACCATTCGCTTGACCTGCGGAGTACAAGCCTTGGATATGTTTCACTTGCAACGCCGGTGTCAATTGCAATGGATCTAAGCAATCGTACTCGATGGCATAGGCTGGACGCATGATTTCTACATCTTCTAACCCAGGGATGGTGCGCAAGAACGCATATTGCACATCGATAGGTAGACTTGTACTCATACCTTGTACGTACATTTCGTTCGTATGATTCCCTTCTGGCTCAACGAATAGTTGATGACGTTGTTTATCTTCAAAACGAACCACCTTATCTTCGATAGATGGACAATATCTTGGACCCGTCCCTTCGATGACACCTGTATACATAGGGGCACGATGTAAATTGCCACGAATGATATCATGTGTCTCCTGATTAGTGAAAGTCAACCAACATACTTGCTCATTGCGATCGATCCAATCAGACATAAAGGAGAATGCTCTATGGTGAGAGTCACCTGGTTGCATTTCCATATTTTCTGTGTGTAATGTTCGCTTATCTACACGAGCCGGTGTACCTGTTTTGAATCGCATTAACTTGATACCATGATTCAATAATGATTGAGACAACAACTCCGCTGTCCGTTGTCCATTAGGACCTCCTGTGTACGCCAACTCACCAGTAATAATTTTACCTTTTAAGTACGTACCCGTACATAAGATGATCGCCTTGGCTTGGTACACTTCTCCTAATTCAGATACAATACCTTGTACAACACCGTCTTCGATGAGCAATTCATTGACCATGATTTGCTTTACATTGAGGTTCTCTGTATTTTCTAAGACTTCTTTCATACGGCGTTGGTAGGCTACCTTATCGGATTGCGCCCGCAAGGAATGCACCGCAGGGCCTTTCCCTGTGTTAAGCATGCGCATTTGGATAGCCGTCGCATCCGCATTGATTCCCATTTCACCGCCCAATGCATCTAGTTCGCACACTAGATGGCTTTTACCAGGTCCCCCAATGGCTGGGTTACATGGCATAAGGGCAATGTTATCTAAATTCAATGTGGCCATCAAGGTACGGTGCCCCATGCGAGCTGTGGCTAACGCAGCCTCACAACCAGCATGACCACCGCCAATGACGATCACATCATACGTATCTACTAAATACATGTAGTCTCCTATTTTCCTAAACAGAATCGTTTAAATAATTCATCCACCATGGATTCACGTAAACTTTCACCAGTAATATCACCCAATAACTCCCAAGCAGCGCGAATGTCCGTGACGATTAAATCGATAGGCATCCCGCTATCTATAGCAAGAATGGATTGGTCCAAGCTAGCTTTCGCCTGTTCCATCAAGGTAATGTGGCGCACATTACTGAGCATCGCCTCATGACTGGCTTGCACAGAACCGCCTTGCACCAAGGATGTAATGACCTTCGCCATCTCATCCATACCCTCACCTTGAGCAGCGCTAATAGTGACAATCTCTGTGAAAGTCCCCAGTGCCGCAATTTCTTCTTTGCTAACACATTGCGCTTGATCTGCTTTATTCAAGAAGATAATACTTGGGCGATTCGTAATGAGCTGTAATAACTCCCGTTCTTCCGGCTCCAATGGTTTGGACCCATCAATGACAAGAACTACCACATCTGCTTTATCTAAATATTGACGTGCTTTTTCAACGCCCATACTTTCCACAATATCTTCGGTCTCACGAATTCCTGCCGTATCGATTAAGCGCACAGGAATCCCTTGAATCGTCAAAAATTCTTCAATACTATCACGTGTGGTGCCTGGAATATTCGTCACAATGGCGCGGTCTTCACGAAGCAAAGCATTCATCAAGCTAGATTTCCCCGCATTAGGACGCCCAATAATAGACACCATCACACCATCACGCAATAATTTACCTCGTTGCGCTGTAGCCAATAAGGTATTCATCTTCTCAAGAATTGGCGCTAACCCTATACGTACCTCTTGAGCCGACACTTCTTCAATATCTTCCTCTGGGTAATCGATAGTTACCTCTAGATGAGCGATCATAGCAATCAATTCATCTCGCAAAGTACGAATATACTTGGATAAGATGCCATCCAGCTGATTCACCGCCACTTCCAAAGATTGCTCCGTCTTTGCATCAATAATATCGATGATGGCTTCCGCTTGGGTTAAATCAATACGACCATTCAAGAATGCTCGCTTCGTAAATTCCCCTTCTTCTGCCTGACGTACCCCCTCTGAAAGTAAGACTTTCAATATTTCACGGACCGATACAAAACCGCCGTGACATTGAATCTCTACTACATCCTCCGCCGTGTAGGAATGAGGACCTTTCATCAACACCACAATGACCTCATCCAAGGTTTTGCCCGTCTTAGGATGGACAATATGACCATAATGGATCGTCCGCGTCTGGCGCTCACCCAATGGCACAGATTGTGTACTGTGAAAGATACGATTCACAACATCACAAGCCTCAGGACCACTGACGCGGATAATACCAATACCGCCAATCCCCGGAGCCGTCGCAATCGCTGCAATCGTGTCATCTAAAAACATAGTATCTCCTGTCTACATCAATGCAGTTGTTTTAACATATACCCAGTACCATTAATATGTTATTACCATACTTTCATAGCACTCATAAAAAACATACTTAACATCGAGTAATACCATTTCACATAAAAAGAAAAGGCCTTGTGGCCTTATATAAATTATATCACGCAACCAAAGTAACATCAATGATAGATAGGAGAAAGACTGTGTGTAAGTGATATTTGTAATACACCTGCCAACTGTGCTATAATTAAGATAATAAAAGAAGAGCCATCAACGTGTTCAAGGCGTTAGGCTCATCTCAGAATTAGATGAAGTGAAATAGCCTAACGTGTTGAGGTCTGCAGAACCTCTTATCGTTAGGCTATTTCATTAGTTATAAAAACAACGAAATAATTCTATTAACAACATTGATAATTGAATCATAATTGATAATTTTTCATATGTAGTCATAGTATCACCTCCTCCTATAATAGGAAGAGACGAGCCCAACTCACGTTGATAACTCTTCATAATATCATTATATCATTTTTTACTCGATATGTGTATTTTTAATTATATAATTTATGCATATAATATACATCATTTACCAGTCCCCTGAGGAACGCCGTTACGAGTAGTAGCCTTTGTGGCGTTTATTAATGACTAAATCATTCAAACGCAAGAAGAGCACGACATGTCCCGGAGCAAACCTAACCACTGTATCAGTTTGAGAAGGAATATGTCGTGCTCTTCCCTTTGC
>CAUUIH010000035.1:0-11819 GCA_963545165.1 uncultured Veillonella sp. | reverse complement strand
GCTTGTTCCATAGTCATATCTTTTTTTTCTTGTTCTGTCATAGATAATCTCCTTATTTGTTAGCGCACACCCTTTGTGGTATGATACACTATATATTAGTGTTAGATAAAAGTATCTAACCTATAGTAATAATTGTAGATTTATATTATAACACGATTTACATAGTTTTTTCATCTTAGAGGAGAAGGCTCCGATGCGAATTACAAAAGCCATTAAGGCAGAGCAAATACGAATATTGGGAGAAGTCTACCACGATGCAAAACCGGCACTTGATTTTACTACGCCTTTTGAATTACTAGTAGCGGTAGCATTATCTGCACAATGTACAGACGAACGAGTAAACATTGTAACAAAACGACTCTTTCCAAAATATAGTGATCCCAAAGACATGTATGAATTGGGAATTCCAGGATTAGAGGCGTTGATTAAAGATTGCGGATTATATCGTTCCAAAGCTAAACATATTCATGAAACATGCAAGATTTTAGTGGAGCAATACAATAGTGAGGTACCACGAGATTTTGATATCTTAGTGACATTGCCAGGGGTTGGTCGTAAAACAGCCAATGTATTAGTATCGATTCTATTTGATACGCCAGCCATTGCGGTAGACACGCATGTATTCCGTGTATCTAATCGTTTAGGTATTGCCAAGGGTAAAACACCGGATGAAGTAGAAAAGAAATTAAAAAAAGCAATTCCTATGGAATATTGGAGTGCGGCCCATCATTGGATGATTTGGCACGGTCGAAAAATTTGCAAAGCAAGAAAACCATTATGTGACGAATGTCCTTTATATGATGTATGCCAATCGGCAGGAAAGGTGTAGTATGACAGAACAAATGAGACGTCTCATTGAGACTTTTACAAAGGTGGGAATAACGGGTCCTGGAATTGTACAAGAAATAGCAAGATTCCGTGTATTAGATCAAATCATCACCCAAAGTGGTGAAGTCCGTGAGTGGGGTATTACGCCGAAAGAATTATTTTCACTAGCGCAAACATCGACGGTAGATATGTTTGGACCTTTGCCATATGACGAAACAGGGTTTAAGGAAATTTACGGCATTTCCTTTAGTGTAGAGTTAATGGATTTTATCAGTGCCACAGGCTATTACGAAGGCGTGTCCGCAGGTCGTCAATGGTCTGTACCGATGCAAGAAGTCATCGACTTCCATAAAAATACTGAGGGAATCATTCTCTTTGCCTATTTCGAGGAATACGCAGCCATTGCAGAAGAGATTATGCAAACGCTATCCACAGATCGTTTGCTCTTCTATACAGCTTCTGAAAGTTGCTATAATTTATTCCGTAGCCTATATCCATTAGCACCAGTAATCAACGAATGGCCAGAAGATGTCATTTTTGATCATATTGTAGCAGCTACATCGGGCATGTTTACAGCACCAGTAACAACGATGGAAGAAATGGCAGCTCGTGTGAACAATGTCAGCGAAACAGGTACTGTACGTTACTTCATTCCAGTGTCTGCTGTACAAGATCAATTAAATATGAATCGTGTAGCTTTACAGTTTATGATTCTGCAAAATCATTTAGAAGCAGTTCGTGAATGGGCTCCATTGCAAACGTATGAGTTCCGTTACGGCTTAGGACCTGTGAAGAAAGTAGACCTATCCATTTGTGAAATTGTGGAAGATGGGCATAAGCAAACCAATTTCATTCCATTGCCTCATGAAATTTTGGCATCTATGGAAACATTTAGTTTGGCTCATTATGGACTTTCACTATATGGTGTACAAGTAAGCATGAATCCAAAACATCCAACCATGGGTGAAGATGGCTATATGCATGGGGATTATCGCATTCCAACCTATATGCAACGTATGTTTGAATCCTTAGAAGGATACTACTTACAAGTGTCTATGAAAGGCATCGATGTGTCTGTTACATTGGAACATAAAGATGGGATTCCATTGGGGGCATCTCCAGAAGATGCAACTGTGCAAGAAGCTATGGAACAATCCATTTTACAAGATGACACAGTAGAATATCGTTGGTATTTTAACCATCCAAGTGCACCATTCTTGTGGTATACATATTTCAATAGTGAAGAAGGAAAACAAGTGGTACGTACCTTAGCGTCCATGGTAACTACTACGCCAGCGTTATTACAATTAATGGGAAGTTGCCGTCGTCAAGTAGTGAAAGAAGACGCATTAACTACATTTACTACAAGCTTTACAACTTCATTCGAGCAATATGAAACAGAAAAAGCGCAAGCTGAAACAAACTGGGCCAATGCATTAGCTACCTTAGCTACTAAAATTGTTCCAGTACCAACAGAAACGAAACCAGACGTAGAGGAGGACTAATCATGGCAGTTGTGAATTATTCAATTTATAAAGTATTAGGTACACTTTCAGAAAATAAAGATGGCATGAAAAAACAATTAACATGCACAAGCTGGGGACGGTACAATCCTAAATTCGATATCCGCGCTTGGGATGAAGATTACTCCCAAATGACAAAAGGCGTGACCTTAACATTAGAAGAAATTTTAGAACTAAAAGAAATCTTAAATTCTGTGGATTTAGAAGAAGCCTTAGAAGAAGCAAAACAAGAACGAGCAGAGGCTAAAAAATTAGAAGCAGAAAAATCTGAATAAGTCATACCTATATTGTGAATCGTATACGATATAGCATATGAGACATACATAAAGCCTATGGGTCCAAGTATATGGAGCATAGGCTTTATTTTGTATACATGTTAGCTATCTATTCCAATATACGTTATTTATGTGATATGATGAATATATATTTAAAGTGAAGTATATCTTTGCATATCGTGAAAATGGAGAATAGGGGACATACAATGAAAAAAGAAAGAAAAGAACTCTTAACGTTATGGATTACATTGTCTTTGCAATTAGGGACCTACGCAGCACAGGGGATTGTAAGTCATGAGGTTGTGGTTGACAATAGTCAGTCTGTTCCAATAATACAGATTGCCAATCCCGTCCATGGAGTATCCCATAATCGGTATGAGTCCTTTTCCATAGATACAGGGGCTATCTTTAACAATGCTACTACACCTACGGTTAGCACTCAGATGGAACCAATCAGTGCAAACCCTAATTTACGAGAGTCTGCCAACCTTATTGTTAATGAAGTAGTAGGTACTTCTACATCACAACTAGCTGGAGCTTTTGAAGTGGCAGGCCCGCCAGCGGATGTGGTTATTGCCAATCCAAACGGGATTTCTATCAAAGGTGCTCACTTCATCAATACATCAAAAGCCACGTTTACTACAGGCGTTCCACACATGGTAGATGGTCGATTAGAAAATGTTGTTATCGATAAAGGAAACATTGATGTCACAGGAGCTATCAATGCACCTACAGAACAAAGTGGAGCTAATGTATATACCCCTATTTCAAAGGTGGATTTATTAGCAAAGACGATACGTATCAATGCAGACGTGGTGGCACAAGATGCGATTCGAGCTATCACAGGGCGTAACACAGTGAACTATGCAGATGGAAAGGTGACAGCTAGGGAACCGGGTGAAAGTACCCCCACAGGTGTTGCCCTAGATGTAGGAGCTCTTGGAGGCATGTATGGAAATACCATTTCCTTAATCGGTACAGAATCCGGAGTAGGTGTGAACATCAGTGGCTCTATTGATGCCATAGCGGGGAGCCTACATATTGACACAGCGGGAAATCTAACTATTGAACAAGGTGGTTCACAGCAAGAACCCACAAGCATTCATAGTGCTAAAGAAGTAGAGATTCGTAGCCAAGACTTTACGAATCACGGTACCCTAGTGGGTGATGAAACAGTTAGAATACAAAGTAGTACCCTTACCAATGATGGAAACCTACAAGGAAAACAGATTGAGGCGAATGTGACCAATCTTCGTGGACAGGGTGTAATTTCCAGTGTAGAGAATATAACGATCCAGGGCACAGACTCTGTTGTGTATCAAGGCGGTATACGCTCTCAATCAGGGGATATCACTGTACGAGGGAAACATGTAGAAGTAGACCCCAATCATATACAAGTAGTATCAAAAGATAAACTACATATAGATTCGGAAACACCAAAACCGGAAATACCAGTAGATACCTCAAAACCAATGTTAGAGAACCCTTTACATACACCGACTATACAACCTATCCCTCACATACCTAGCAAGGTTGTCGTAGAGAGTACACAAGAAGAGTTGCCTATTGTTGTAGATACGAATAGTCCTAAGAATCGTCAACCTATTCTAGATACGACTCGGAATGGGATAGATATCCTACATATTACTGGTGTTAATGGAGACGGTATTTCTCACAATGCATATACACAGTTTAATGTGAAAGACCGAGGCCTTATCCTTAATAATGCTACGAAATATACAAAGACTCAGTTAGCGGGTTACATAGATAAAAATATGTTCTTAGCTGGGAATGGGGCTAACACTATCATCAATGAAGTTACCTCTACGAACTCATCTACGTTAAAGGGATATATAGAAGTGGCAGGGAATCCAGCGGATGTAGTCATCGTGAATCCGAATGGTATGACTGTCAATGGATTTGGTGTCATCAATGGTACTCACATGACCTTGCAAGGAAAACCTTATATAGACATCGTAGGCAAGGGCTATGGGGGACAACAGATAGATAGTACTTTCATCAGTGACCATCTACGTAACCGTCACAGTGAACTATGGGGCCGTCACCTTCGTATTGACACAGAATCTTTAGAGAATACAGGAAATATTGCAGCAGAGACTATGCATATATCTGCCACAACCATGCACAATGTAGGTTTTGTAGAAAGTAAAGATACTCTCCAATTTGCTGGCAATGAGCTTGTACAAGATAAGGGCATTATGAAGGCTAATCGAAATGTACATATCTCAGCAAGCCATATCCAACATAGCAACTCTTCAGTATTAGAAGCTGGAGAGCACTTAGAGGTTACGGGAGATACGTTACAGAACGATGCGTCCCATGTAGTCAGTCATGGTACGATGCACTTAGGCGTAGGCAATGTAGAAAACACAAATACTGGTGCCATCATTGCAAAGGATACCCTGCAGATACAAGGGAATACTTTTGCTAATACAAAAGGCATTCTCTTTGTAAAAAATGATGCAGAGATAGATATGAAAGAGGATGTGACGAACACCAGTGGATTGTGGCATGTGCTAGGTGATTTGCGTGTTCAAGGTCGCCACATTCGGAACATTAATCACAGTGGGTCTTACTTTGGTTCAGATATGTATGTGGGCGGCAACGTCTATGTACTAGGAAAAGAGAGCTTTGAAAACAGGTCTTCTGATGTTATTGTCAAAGGTAATCTTACTATATCAGCCCCTAAGATACAGAACCATAAGGATGTGTTTAAGACGGGGTGGACTATTTCAGAAGAAGATAAGTATGAGGGAATACCACATTTAGACCAGCCTAACTATTATGAGGCAGATAGAAAATACCATAGAACGATTCATAGAGGAATCATAGAAGAGGAAACCGCCACATCCAGAATACTGAGCGATGGTACCATTCATATTACGGGGCAAGATGTTCAAAATACATATAGCCAGATTATGGCGAAGGATGGCTTACAGGTTACGGCAGATTCCATTACCAACACAGGATATCAAGGGACAATTCACTATGATGATATAGGCCGAGATAGACATTATTGGAAATATAAACAGAAAAAACGCTGGTGGAAACGTAAAAAGTGGGTCTATGGACATACAGATATTCCCTATGAACATCACGATATCTTTGATGCTGAAAGTAGCCCATCTAGTGAACGTATTGCTGTATTAGGCAGTCATGGGACTACGAATATCCACTCGCATACATTTACCAATACAACACTTGAGGCAGATGGAACAGCCTATGCAGTGCGAGATAAAAAAGTTGAAACTACGGTGGCACCTACAGATGTTTCCAAATTAGTGACCCCCGTGTTGGAACCATCAAAACAACTCTACATGACAACGGATCCCCTTGCCGTAGCTAAGATAGAAGAGAATCCGTTATATACAGATAAAAAGCAATTTTTGTCTAGTGACTATATGGTCGCTAGATTACAAGCAGACCCAGAACGAGTGTACAATCGATTGCGCAATGGATATGAAGATCAAGAAATAGCGAAAGAAGAACTCCGTCAAAGTGGTCATACCCTTACGAAATATACAGGTCATGATCAGTCTTTACTTTCAGGGATACCTAACAGCATGTTACAACCTGGAGATTTGCGAAAAGATGGTAGTATCGTCTTAGGTAAAGACGTGCAGGTGACGAGCCAAAAACTAGATAATACGGGTAGTATACAAGCCAAGGATTCTTTGTCTATTGCAGGCGGTAATATTCGAAACCTTAACGGAAGTATCAATGGTAATCTAGTGTCTATACGCACAGATATGTTAGAAAATACGTCGGGTCGTATACATGGTAAAGACCGTGTACATATAGAAGGAAAGGACATCCGTAATGAAACACGGGTAACGACTAATACTTTATTAGGATATCAACAAGATACAGCGCATGGCACAGCAAGTATCACTAGTGATGGCGGTATCCATATCCAAGGAGATACCATACACTCTGTAGGGGCTACTATACAGGGAAATAGTACGGTCAATCTAGCAGGGAAAGATATACAGGTCTCTGCTCTTGCCTTACAAAATCGCCATATAGCTAGTGGTGTAACCTTAGAGTCCACTAAGTACCTAGGAAGTACCGTACAAGGACATACGGTACAAGTCCAAGGGGGAGAGATCACCTTACAAGGCTCTCGTATGATGGGACACACTGTGGACCTTAGCGGAAACTCTCTAACCCTTGAGAATGTAACGAATAAAACTTTGTCAGATGTAGCTGTGGGTGCTAGAGGTAGTGACTATTTCAACCGTAAGATGGTTATAGAAGAGCAGAATCTAGGAGCTACCATTGAAGGCGAGACTGGTGTTAAGGTGCGTATGGATAATAATGTATCTATGAAAGCAAGCACTATACATAGTAAAACGGGCCTTGTAGATGTACAAGCAGGTCGAGTATCCATTGTACATGGTACTGAGCGTCATGAAATAGTATCTGAGGTACATCAAAAAGATAGAGGGTTCTTGTCATCTACTACAAGGGATATCTATGACCATAGACGTACAGATGTGGTAGTGGGCTCTACGATTTCCAGCGGTACTGTTAAGGTAGATGGTAAGCAAGATGTAGTAGTCCGAGCTAGCCATATAGTAGGGGATACAGATGTTACGGTTACGAGTGAAGGCAATTTGACCATTACATCAGCGCAGGAAGAATCTGGTGCCACTCATCGTGAGGAAGTACGTAAATCTGGTATCTTTGGTAATGGCGGTCTTAGCATTACCATTGGTACACAAAAACAAGCAGATACCTATGATGCTAAGAGCAGTATAGCCAAAGGCAGTGTGATTGGAAGCCGCTTTGGTTCTGTCACCTTAGGTGCTACAGGATCTACACAAATAGAAGCTAGTGATGTAGCATCTAAAGGGGATATTCAGGTTCAAGGCTCTGGCGTGACAATTCGCAATGGTTATACCACATCCCATACAGAAGAAACACATAGATTTTCTAAAAGTGGGCTTACTCTCTCATTGTCGAATCGCTTAGTAGATACTACAACCAATGCAGTAGGTACACTCACACGAGCAAACTCTGTAAAAGACGAACGATTGAAAGCTCTATTAGCCTACAAAACCTATGACGATGCTAAGACATCTATAGAAAAATCTAAACTGAAAGACCAAGCCAAGAGTTTACACCTTAATCTATCTTTAGGCACAGAAAGAAGTGAAGCCTCTACGAATGTAGATAGTAAGATAGCAAAAGCATCGACCGTTGTATCCGATGGACATATTCGTGTTACCACTAAGAAGGATGATATCCGCATAGAAGGAAGCGATGTACAAGGCAAGGACATTACTTTAGACTCTGCGAACGGTATCTATGTGAAAGGCAAAGAAACAACCTCTAAGATGTCACAGAGTATGAAACAGAAGCAAGGATCTCTAGGTATTTCCTATGACCTTTTACAACATCGATTCTCCGATATATCCGTCAATGCCAGTGGCAGTAAAGGTAGTATAGCCGGTACAGACATAGTCCATGATCCTACAAAGATAATAGCAACGAATACCCTTGGAGTGAACACAAAACAGGATGTACACATCAAAGATGGTGTTCTTAAAGGGGAGGCTATCCAAGCAAATATTGGTGGAAATTTAGAGATTCACTCTGTACAAGATACACATGACTATACAGACCATACTACATCTGGTGGCATGGGACTTAGCCTATCTAAGAAAGGTGCATTCAAATCGTTACAAAGCTCCTTGCAACGGACTGATATAGATAGCAAATACACCTCTGTGATTCACCAATCTGGACTCTATGCAGGGAGTACAGGATTCAACATATCCGTAGGCAATACGACCACATTAGAAGGGGCCCTGTTATCTAGTAAAACAGATAGGAACATACTGAAAACAAAACAGTTAGTTATGAAGGATATGGAGAATAGGGCGAAGTATACCTATGGATCTAAGGGAGTGTCTTATCTAGCGGATCCAACGATTGGAAAAAGCAGTAAGCAATATAACGAACTTGGATTGGTACCTACGATTATGCCTGGGGAACGTGGCAAAGCGAATAGTATAACCTATTCAGCGATAGCTAAGGGAGTGCTTGACGTGGAACACCCTGAGGTGAATCTCAATGCCATTCGTAGAAATACGGAAGATTCAATACATACATTAAGCACTATTTTTGATAAGCAAAGTATTGCAGAACGACAAGAAACAGCTAAGCTAATCGGCAAGTATATGAATGAAGCAATCCATAGATTTGGTGAAATGAGAGATGAAAAAGGACAACGAATTTATAAAGATGGTTCCTCTGAAAAGGTCGCATTGCATGCTTTATCTGGTGCCATTACATCAGCCATCGTAAAAGGAAATCCTACAACTGGCGCCATATCTGGTGGCCTCAATGAAGCATTGATACAATCTATAAGTAAATTAGCGAAGGATCACCCAGCAAGAGCACAACTATTATCTGCTAGTCTTGGCTATACCGTAGATAAACTATTAGGTGGAAGTGGATTAGAAGGTGCTAGCATTGCACAAGCTGGAACGAAGTGGAATCATTATGGACCTCGTAGAAGATATAACGGAGAAGTCACAGTACAGTTAGTAGGGGCATTACAAACTAAAGTAGCTAATAAGGAACCTATAGATTTTAAGGATATTGAAAATGCAAAATTTAGTATGCTAAAAAATGGAGAAGAGGAAGAAGTCTCGATTGTAGATTTACCAGATCGATATATTGTATGGGTAGCCGACCAAAATGGTCTTGGACAAGATTACCAAGTCAATAAAGATGAAAAAAGGCTAGTCCCAATATATGGGGATTTTAAAATCCAGAAAGTTAGTGTAAAGGATAATAATAATGGTAAAAAGAATATTATTTATACAGGGTATGATGCTATCTTAATAAATGAATTAGGTATACGGCCGACCGATGAAAAGAGTGTGCCTTTAGGTGATGCTATTCAGAATAAACATGTTAGAGAGTTCATAGGTGGTTTTAGAGAAGGCTTTGGAGATGCTTTAAAAAGTGATATAGAAGGGCAAAAAGAGTTTTTAGAAGAATTAATATTTAATCCACTTGGCGTGATACATGATATACAGAAATTAGTGGAAAATTTAAGTCAGGTTTCTAATTTGCGACACTATAGAGAACAATTGTCGCAGATAACTAATGAATTATATCGGATTGCATTGAGCGATGATAATAAGAGGAAAGGAGTCTTGTTAGGTCAAGCAACGGAAATAGTAGTAAGTATTATATTAAGCCCAGATAAAATAAAAATATCAAAGGTTAATTTTTTGAATAAAGTACATAAGATAATGGAATTTACACCTCAACGCATTAAGTTTGAGCAAGCATTTGAAGCTGCTGTTGCTATGGGGAAAATTGTTGATGAAGAAGAGACTCTTATTAAGGTAAATAAAATAAATGCTATTGAAAATAAAGTAGAATCTATTGGAAAAGAAGCTAAAGCGATAGCTAAGGATACAAAAGCTAATAAAAATGTTAACAAAAACGTAGAAACGAATAAAAAAGTATCTCCTAAACAATCTACTACTGAAACGGCAAGTCCTACTACTAACGCAACAAGCTTAGCTGATAGTCCAGATATTTATCGGAATGGTGAGCAATATAAACCAGGAGTGGGAACTAGACAATTAAAAGAAAACATTATATATGAGAGTAAAGGGTATTATTACCAAACCGATGAATTAGGACGTATAAAAGCAGCCCAAGGAGACTTACGTTTAGAAGCTGGTAAGAGAAATAACCGAGATCAATTAAAAGCAGGCGGTGATGACCGATTGCCAGGTGACGAAGGGGGGCATCTGATAGCTAAAATCTTTGGAGGCTCAGGAGAATTAGATAATTTAGTTGCTATGGAAAAGATTGTAAATAGAAGTGATTATAGAATAATGGAAAATCAATGGAAGAATGCGTTACAAGAGGGGAAGGAGGTAAAGGTAACGATAGATATAGTATATGATGGAGTGAATAAACGACCGATGGGATTTAATGTTATATACAAAGTGGATGATAATCCTGAGGTTACTAAGTTTCTTACTAATGGAGAATGAATAGATGTTTGTAAAAGAAAAGAAAGATAAAGTCGCAATTAAATTAATCGACTTACTAAAATCTAGATTGAATCTTTTGTTAGAAGATAATTGGGAAACTTTAGTTTTTTTTGGAGAATGCTGGGGGTCAAGTATAGCACCAAGATACATAATTACTTTTAATGATGGAACATATATTACGGAAGGTGAAATGTTTTGTTTTTCGTCTGAGCGTAGCAGTGATAAGTCGTTTTTTAATATGTTAGTTCATAATTTTCTCGAAGTATATAAGTTTAAGAATAAAGATAATGTGCATACTCTTAATGTTTTAAATATTGAGATTAGAAAAAATGGAGATTTTAGATATATATATAGTGAAGATTTGTATGGTAGCTACGAATACCCACATACTCCGTATATTTTATGGGCATATATGGAGGTAGGAAATAAAAAAGGATTTATAAAAGACGAGGAAGTAGAAGTAGAAAAGTATATTGCTAAGAACAATTTGCAACCTAAAAGAGTATTACAACGTAGAATAAAGACTCTTAAGATATCTAGTTTGCTAGAGAACTTACTTCATAAACAAGTTATGTATATTAATGGGTATTTGCCTGGTAAAACTAGAAAGGTATATTTTCATTTAGATTGGCTAGGAAGAAAATGGAAATTTAGTCTTTACGTCAATACTGAAGATAATAAATGGATAAGAATTACAAACATGCAATCTACTGATAATAGGTGTATATATCAAGAGTTAATTGTCACATTAAAAGGTTGTATTGATGAAATTGATGAATTACATCGCATTTGCAGTAAAAAATATATAGCTATAGACTATGTCTACGATATTTCCACAGGTGAACTCTCATATGTATATGACAATATGACAGAAGATAATTTTACTGATGAATTAGCTTTGATAAATGCCTGGGAAGAGAGATATTTCTCCCCAGATGGGGAACCACTGCTTACGCATGCAGTAGCACCTCATGAGGGATGTATCACAGGAATTATGCACATAGATATGTCTCAGTTTATTGAAGAGGAGGTAGAGGAAATGGTTAGTGTAGATCCAGCTATAGAATTTAAAGGAGAAGATATCCATGATTTGATTCCACAATATCTTCAAAATAGTTACGATATTTTGTATTCTATCTTGC